>JBEIGR010000034.1:0-17981 GCA_040381795.1 Verrucomicrobiaceae bacterium
ACGGAACCGGGCTTGGCAATGACCTGACCGCGCTCAATGTCGGTCTTCTTGGTGCCGCGCAGGAGGAGACCCACGTTGTCGCCGGCACGACCTTCGTCGAGAAGCTTGCGGAACATTTCGATGTCCGTAACGGTGGTCTTGGCCGTCGGGCGGATGCCGATGATTTCGACTTCGGACATCTTTTTGATGATGCCACGCTCGACACGGCCGGTGCAGACCGTGCCGCGACCTTCGATGGCGAACACGTCTTCGACTGGCATGAGGAAATCCTTATCGATGGGGCGCTCGGGCAGCGGGATGTAGCTATCCACGGCATCCATGAGCTTATTGATGTTCGCTTCGTGAACGGGATCACCTTCGAGAGCCTTCAGGGCGGAGCCCTTCACGATCGGAATGTCATCACCTGGGAAGTCATACTTGGATAGGAGATCGCGCACTTCCATCTCGACGAGGTCGAGGAGTTCGGCGTCGTCAACCATGTCCACCTTGTTCATAAACACGCAGAGGGCAGGCACGCCAACCTGACGAGCAAGCAGAATGTGCTCACGGGTCTGGGGCATCGGGCCGTCCGCAGCGAAAACCACAAGAATGCCTCCATCCATCTGAGCGGCGCCAGTGATCATGTTCTTCACATAGTCAGCATGGCCGGGGCAATCGACGTGCGCGTAGTGGCGCTTGTCGGTTTCGTATTCGACGTGGGCGGTGTTGATGGTGATACCGCGTTCTTTTTCTTCGGGAGCCGCGTCGATCTGGTCGTAGGCGCGTGCCTGAGCGAAGCCTTTCTTGGAAAGGACAGTCGTGATAGCAGCGGTGAGGGTGGTCTTGCCGTGGTCAACGTGGCCGATGGTGCCGATGTTGACGTGCGGCTTGTTACGTTGGAATGCTTCTTTGGCCATGTGGGTGGGTGAGGGGGTGCGCTTGTGTTCGTTTGTTGTTTGTCGAAGGACCCCATAGCAAAAAAGCAGCCGCTGGAGCTGTTAGAGGGACTTGAACCCTCGACCTCGTCCTTACCAAGGACGTGCTCTACCACTGAGCTATAACAGCATAACCTGCGGCGGCCCTGTGGAAGGAGGCCTCCTCCTCTTTCGATGAGAAAACCGGGGCACGTTGAACCTTGATTTGGCGTCAAGGGACAGTACACCCGGCCTGCGAATTGAAAAAGTGGCCGGAGAGTAGGAGGTCCGCCCCATCTGTCAAAGTCTTTTTATGCTTTTACAAAAGCTCTTCCCGCCAGATTGCCGGCGGAGTTCTGTGGGGACAGATACAATCGACTCCGCATTTGCACGCTCCTCCCCGGCCTGCCATACTCTCTCTCCCCAACGTTAGTCAAAAAAACTGATGGCTCATCTCTTCCTTACGCAGGACTTCCACCTCCGGTGGTCCACACTCACCCCAGCCCCTATCCAAAACGACATTCGCGCGGCACTGAGCCGAGCACAGATGAAGCTGGATGCCGTCATTGAGCAAGACCGGGGCAAAATGAGCTTCAAAAGCGTCATTCTTGACCTTGATGAAGCCACCAGGGAACTCAACGAGACATGGGGCCTCGTGCAGCATCTCGATTCCCTCTGCAATTCACCCGCCCTGCGGGAGGCACATAACGCCATGCTCCCAGAGGTGAGCTCTTTCTTTGCCAAAATACCCCTCAACGAGCACCTCTGGGACCTGCTGGTCACCTACAGCAAGACTGAGGAGGCCCGAAAACTACCTCCCGTGCGCCAGCGTGCCCTACACGAGTGCATGCAAGGTTTCGTCGAAGCCGGTGCCGACCTGCCGCCGGACAAAAAGAAGCGCATGGAGGAGATCGAGTCCGAGCTTTCTCAGGCCACGCAGAAGTATTCCGAGAACGTGCTCGACTCCACCAACAAGTGGGAACTGCTCATCGACGATCCCACCAAGCTCAAAGGTCTGCCACAGTCCGCAATCGATGCCGCCCACGCCGATGCGGCGGCAAAGGGCCTCGGCACTGAGGAGAAGCCTGTGTGGCGTTTCACCCTCAAGGCTCCCTCGATGATCCCGGTGCTCGAGTATCTCGAAGATGCTGCCATTCGCCGCCAGGTGTGGGAGGGAACAACCTCCATTGGCCGCACGACAGAGCACGATAATACGCCCCTCGTTTGGAAGATCCTCCGCCTCCGCCATGAGAAAGCGCAAATCATGGAAAAGGCGAATTTCGCCGATTACATCCTGGCCCACCGTATGGCGAAGAACGGCCGCAGTGCTTTGAATTTCATCGAAGACCTTCACCGCCGTGTGCGGGATGCCTTCCAGCGTGAAACCATCGAACTTCAGGAGTTCCGCGCCGATGCTCTACACAAGGCCGCCGACCTCTTCGAGCCCTGGGAACTCGCTTTCTGGTCCGAAAAGCAGCGGAAGGCAAAGTACGACTTCGACGAGGAAGAACTCCGTCCTTACTTTCCGCTCGATAAGGTTCTCAGCGGTATGTTTCGCCTCGCTGAGATCGTTTTCGATCTGCGCATCACCGCCCGCGACGTCGTTTACATCGAGCCCGGCAAAACCGCTGAAGGCCCCGCCACCAGCACGCAGCCAGGAAAGCCCGGCCCGGTCGAGGTGTGGCATCCGCAGGTGAAATTCTACGAGGTGCGCAACGAGAAAGGCACCCACATCGGCTCCTTCTATGCCGACTGGCATCCACGCGATTCCAAACGCGGCGGCGCTTGGATGAACTACCTCAAAATGGGCATCCCGCCGAATGGCGACCATGACCGCCGCCTCCACCTCGGCCTGATTTGCGGGAACATGTCACCGCCCGTCGGCGATAAAGCCGCGCTGCTCACCCACGACGAAGTCTGCACCGTGTTTCATGAGTTCGGCCACCTCCTGCATCTGCTCTGCGGCAGCGTCGAGGTGCCCTCGCTCAATGGTACCAGCGTGTATTGGGACTTCGTTGAGTTGCCGTCGCAGCTTCTCGAGAATTTTTGCTGGGAACGCGAGAGCCTCGATCTCTTCGCACGCCATCACGAGACCGGTGAAGCCATTCCCGCCAGACTCTACAAGAAGATGCTCGCCGCGAAAAACTACCGCAGTGCTAGCGACATCATGCGCCAGCTCAGCTTTGGCAAGCTCGATCTCGAACTGCACATGAAGCACGCCACTTCTGAAGGTGCCGATCTCGATGTACTCTCCCGCCAGATCCTCGACGGCTACCTCATGGCCTTAAAAACCGAGTCACCCAGCATGGCCCGCCGCTTTGGCCATCTCTTCAGCAGCCCGACAGGGTATGCGGCGGGTTACTACAGCTACAAATGGGCTGAGGTGCTCGATGCCGATGCCTTCACCCGCTTCCAAAAAGAAGGCGTCCTCAATCCCGCCGTAGGCCGCGACTTCCGCGATAAGATCCTCAGCAAAGGCAACAGCGAAGATCCCGCCAAGCTCTTCCATGAATTCATGGGCCGCGATCCTGATGCGAAGGCGCTTCTCGTGCGTGCCGGGCTGATGTGATGACCGCCGAGGCCGATCAGTTCCCGAAGAACTGATCACCCTTCACCACCGTGCCGTCACGCAGCACCACAGAGAAGGTGCCGCCATTCGCCTTGGCTAGTCGGTCCATATCCGCCGCAGCATCCGTCTCCATCATGACGCTGGTGTGAATCACCGTGCGGGTCATGGAGCGGTTGTTTTCGCTGGTAATGATGTCCACCCAGCCTTGTTCGTCACTTTTCTGGCCATCGGTCATGAAGAAAATGATGTCCGGCTTCGGGTTCGCTTTCAGCGCCATCAGCAGGCCGCTTCCCCAGTTCGTTCCGCCGGGATTATCTGCCTCCTGAACGATCTTTCGGCTATCCGCCAGATTGAAGGGCGAGGCCAAAAGATAGGCAAAGGTGGGGATCTTCGCTTTCTTCCATTCGTCCGAGGTAATACTCCAACGGAACTTCTCAAACGCGGCGGACTTCTTTGGATCGATCGTGTTATGCGGCCAGGCAAAGTCGGAGAAAAACAGGATTTGATACTGCGTGCCGGAGGGCACCCTGCCCAGACTTTTGACGAGTTCCTTCTTGAGCACGTCAAAGCGACTCGTCCCACCCTCACCGACCTGCGACATCGAAGCAGACACGTCCACCACGAAGACCACCCGCCGGCCAAAGGCCGTCTGGCCGAGGAAGCTGAACATGCCGCCCTTGCCAATGCCCGCGCCGAAGCCCCCGCCACTTCCTCCTGCACCCATGCCTGCATTCAGCCCGAGACCGCTGGAGAGTTTTCCCAGTTCCATGCGCTCCGTCATGCCGGAAAGGTTCAGAGAGTCCATTTCCATCTCCGGGAGTTGAACGTCGGCCGTGATGGACTGCACCGTCACTCGCGACATCGGCTTGTTCTTGAGCCAGGTGTTCTTCTTCTGCCTTACCTTATGCTCCAGCGCCTCGGAGGCTGCCGCGGACTGTGGGCTACCGCCGGGCAAAAAGTCCACCTGCTTGTCCATCACATGGCGCACGGTGATCGCCGCTCCGAGGAGCAAAATGAGCGCATGAATGCCCACACTCACCCCGAGCGAGCTGGCACCGATTTTCGCTTTCCAGTCCTGCCACCAGCGGCGGCGCTTTTCTTCCACGGTGAGAGGCTCCTCCGGCACGACGTCGGGTTTTGGAGGCTGCGAGATCTCTGAGACCTTCGATTCCACCTTCTCATCCTTGCTCAAGGGCAACACCTCAGCCTTCGGAGCCACGACAGGAGGCAGTTCATCCGCTTCTTCTTCAGCCTTCCGGGCTAGCGTCTCGAAATGTTCCACCCGTGGCGGCTGAATGAAGATGACAGGTGTCTCTTCCACAGGCTGGGGCGCTTCCACGAGCACTTCCGGCTCGGGAAAAAACTCCGGTTCCGGCTCCACGACCTTCATCTCCGGCTCGGGCACATGCACCGGCTCAGGGTCGTGAGGCGGAGCTGCCTCCGCAGCCACCTTCCGCGTGCTTTGATATTCATGCCACTTCTCATCGCGATCGATGAGGTCATCGTCGTCCAGGTCCGCCACGGTAGGCAGGGCGCTCAAATCAATGTCGTGGCGGGCGTGGCGGCTCATTCGGAGTTCGGGCGGCGACTTTCGAGCCTTTCCGCATCCGTTCAACGGACATTCTTCGCGGCCCATTAGCCGGGAGAGTGATAAAACTACCGTTGAGGCGCTTCTGCGGCCTTCGGCACGGCAGGCGGCGCAGGTACGGGAATCACGATGGGAGCAGGAGCGGGCGTGAGCTGCACCGCAGGTGGCGGCATCTGCTGCCAGTAAGGCATCGGCGGGCGTTCCGTCTGCGCTTTGATCAGCAGCCAGAAGAGAAAGGCCAGCACAAAGGCCACCAGCTTCTCACGCCAGTTGCGGATGACTATATTGCTAAATCGTGTGCCCCAGTTCATGGCCCTCCTCCTTGTCTTTTTTCACCGGCATCCCATCGCCGTTGCTGTCACCGGAGAGGATTTCATTGATGCGCTGGCGCAGTTCGTCCGGTTCGAGATCGTGCTCCAGCTTACCCTGATAGCAGAGTGACAAAGCGCCGGTCTCCTCGCTCACCACGAGGGCGATGGCATCCGTCTCCTCCGTGATGCCCATGCCCGCACGATGCCGCAGGCCGATGGCCCGATCCTGGATGTCACGCTGACTCACCGGAAAAACACAGCCAGCACTGGCAAGGCGGCCCTGATCAATGATCAGCCCGCCATCGTGCAGCACGGTCTTCGGGTGGAAAATCGTCGCGATCAGCTCGGTCGAGATCGCCGCGTCGATCTCGACGCCAGATTCGGCATAGAGTTTGAGGTCAATGCCACGCTTCAGAGCAAACAACGCTCCACACCGCCGCGAGGAAAGCTGCTGCATGGCTTCCATCAGCAGATCGAGCGCCTCGGGATCAGGTCGGTTAAAGGAGAACATCCGACTGCTACCAAGCTCCGCCAGCACACGGCGCAGTTCCGGCTGGAACAGCACCACCAGCGCGATGGCGAGGAAGACGGACACACGTTGCAGCAGCCAGGTGATGACCTCCAACTCCAGCAGCAGCGAGATCAGCGCCAAGCTCAAAAGCAGAATGAGGAGCCCTGTCAGGATGCGAGCACCACGCGTGGCACGGAAGAAGAGATACCCATGATACGCCAGCGCGGCGAGGATGAGGATTTCCACGCCGTCGCGCCAGTGCGTTGTCAAAAAGTCCCACATGCGGTCAAGTGCGGCCCATGATGCCGCTCACGGAGGTTTTGGCAAAAGGAAGGTGAATTCTACTTCTTGCCCTTGTTCGGAATCTGCGGCTTGGCCTCCGGATGCATGGCGAGGAGCTGGCGGAGCTTGGCGACGACTTCGAGCTGCTCAGCAGCGAGGTTCTTGCTCTCGGCGGGATCGGTTTGGTAGTCGTAGAGTTCGAGAATGGCAGTCTCAGGTGCTGCACTGGGCTTTTTCCATTCCACGAGGCGATGCCGCGCCGTGCGCACCGCACGACCGATGAGGCCCTGCGGGCGTGGATAGACGTGGATGACATGGTCACGCGTGCTGGCGGCAGGATCGGCGAGCACTTGGGCAAAGCTGCGACCATCGACCTGCTTCGGCGCAGGGAGTTTCGCCAGCTCGGCAAGCGTCGGGTAGATGTCACAGGTCTCGATGAGAGCCTGCGTACGCTTCCCTCCCGCGATGCCGGGGGCGGCGATGATGACGGGGATTCGCGCAGCCTGCTCGTAATTCGAGTGTTTGCACCACATGCCGTGATCACCCAGGTGCCAGCCGTGATCCCCCCACAGTACGATGATCGTGTTTTCGGCCAAGCCATTCGCGTCGAGCGCATCGAGCACCTTGCCGAGCTGCGCATCCATATAGCTCGTAGCGGCATAGTAGCCGTGGATGAGATGACGGGCTTGCTCAGGCGTCACCGGGCCTTTTTCAGGCATGTCTTTGTATTGTCGCAATTCACCCCACGAGGTCGGCGCGAAGTCTGGAGCGCCTTCGGGCGCTTTTTGGAGTTCCGGGAGCTTGAAGACCGCGGGATCGTAGAGATCCCAGTACTTCTTCGGAGCCACGAAAGGCAGATGAGGCTTCAAAAAGCCCACGGCGAGGAAAAAGGGCTCGTCAGGCATTGCTTTGGCCGCAGCGAGCCGCTTGATGGCTTCGTCCGCGATGATGCCGTCGCCGTAGCGATTGTCCGGCACATCAGCGGTTTCGGTGGGAGCACCGCGAGGCAGCTTCCACGGCTCCTTGAGCTTGTTTTCAAACAACGCCTCTTCGCGGGTGGCTCCCGGTGGGTTGTTTTCAGGCAGCGCGTAGCTGATCGTCTTCGGGCTGAAGTGCGGCACGCTCCACGAGACCTCGTCATTCACATTGCCATGGCCCACATGGAAGATCTTTCCGAGTGCCTCGGTGCGATAGCCCTGCGCCATGAAGTGCTGCGGCAGCGTGACAGCGTCCGGCACGGCCCGGCGGAAGTTCGTGCTCAGCTCGTAGATGCCGAGCGTCTGCGGTCGCAGGCCAGTCAGCAGCGTGTTCCGCGATGGGGCGCACACCGCCTGGTTGCAAAACGCCTTCTCAAACACCACCCCGCGTGCCGCGAGTCGATCAATGTTCGGTGATTGCACGATCCTATCACCATAGCAGCCGAGCACAGGCTTCAAATCATCCACGCAGATGAGCAGCACGTTCGGTTTGGAAGCCGCCACGAGCGTGGAGGAGAGTAAAAGAGCCAAAGTGAGCAGAGATCGGAGCATGACACCTTCCTAACGCAGCGATCAGCGCCATGTGGCGCGAAAAAATCTTTGAGGGATCAAAACAGCTGCGGGGTAGCACCCAATGAGCGCGACCAACCATGCGCTCATCAAAACCAACCCAACCCGAAAACACACCCAACCATGAAAGCCACTCTGCTTGCGATCCTCGCCGTGACCACCCTCGTCTCGTGCAATGCGCCCTCCGTGCCCAGCCTCACGCAGACCTACAATGGCAAGCCCGTGCTCACCCGCGCCAGCCACCCCTCAGGCGGCCGAATGACCGAGGTGGACGGCGTTTACCTCGGCCGGCGCTACTACCATCCGCCGGGAGCGAAGACGGGACTGGCCTGGATTGACGTATATGGTCAACGCTGATCCATGCGCCCGACTTCCCCCCCAAACCCTGCACCTGCCATGAAGCCTGATGATCTCGATCCGCTCGATGATCTGCTCGCCCAGTGGCAGGCACCGCAGGCCGAGACACCGCCAGACTTCCGTCGTGAGGTCTGGCGGCGTATTTCCGCCACGGAACCCGAGCCCGGCTGGATCGAAAAACTCGCCTGGTGGCTCCTCCGCCCGAAACGCGAAGTCCTCATCGTCGCCGTTGCCGTCGTACTCGCCGTTGTTTGGGGTCTCACGCATCCACCGCAGCCGGAGTTCACGCCACATGACGCCTACGTCATGTCCGTGAGTCCCTTTGATCCGCATCATCTCGACGGTCGCTACCCATGACACCCGCCGGACGCATCGCCGCCTTCGTTTTTCTCACTGCTGCCGCCGCCGGAGCCGCGCTCTGGGCCACGCGGGAAAGCCTACGCCCTCGCGAAAACCCGCAGGAAGTCGGCCTCCGCTGGTTGAAGGACTCGTATCATCTCGATGACGCCACCTTCGAGAAGATCAGCGCCCTGCATCGCGACTACTTCCGCCAGTGCGACAAGATGTGCCGCCAGATCGACGAGGCGGATCGTCCGCTGCTCTGGCGGTCACGGCGCCAAAAGCGCCAGCCCGGCGAAGTCGATGCGCAGCTCACCCGCGATCAAATCGTCTGTGGTGACTGCGAAAAAGCCGCCACCGAGCATTTGCGGCAAGTTGCCCGGCTTATGCCTGAATCCAGCGGCCAGCGCTTCCTCGAAGACATCCTGCCCGTGATGCAGCAGCAGCGCCGCGTGCATGACGAGAACCTCTCCTCAAATCTCCGCCGATGAGCAGCCCCGCTCGTGACGAGCTTGATGCCGAACTCATGCGCACCCTGGCCGAGGGGGATGACCTCGCGCTGAACCGCCTCATGGATGCCTGGGGCCAGCCGCTCATCAGCTACCTCATGCGCCTCACCGGCAGCCACGCCACAGCCTGTGATCTGGCGCAGGAAAGCTTCGTGCGCGTTCACCGGCACCGCTTGCAGTATCGGGCCTCGCAGAAGTTCTCCACCTGGCTCTTTGCCATCGCCACGAATCTCGCCCGCAACCATGTCCGCTGGCGTTCACGGCATCCCGAGGCCCTCACCGAGCCTGAAAACCTCCGCGAGTTGCCCATCGCTGGCTCCAGAGCCTCACCCGATGAGCAGGCCGCTGCAAACGAACGCCTCGCCGCCGTGCAACAAGCCGTCAGCGAGCTTCCGCACGACCTGCGTGAGGTTTTAATCCTCTCCACCTGGCACGGTCTCAGCCACACCGAGATCGCCCGTGTGCAGGACACCACGGAAAAAGCGGTCGAAGTGCGCCTTTATCGTGCTCGCAAGCTGCTGCGTGAGATGCTCGGCGAGCATCTGGCGAGGTAGCTCTGAAAACCGTCTCAGCAAAGCTGTCCCCCCTCACCTAGCCTCCACTGCCATTTAGTTTAGCAACCGCCGCGAGGCGTAGCTTCGACTGGCAGTCGAAGCAGCGTTGCTGGCCCGATCACTAACTAAATGGCAGTGGGGCTGGGGTGAGGGGCCACTGGTTCTTTTCACAAATACCTCGCTATCCCACATACCGCTCCCGCAGATGCGCCACATGCCATTTGGCATCGGTCGCCTTGCCGGTGGCGTGCTGCATGATCTCCGTGGGCGTCAGCGCCGCACCCCAAGCATGCACGTTGTCACGCAGCCACTTCAGCAGCGGAGCGTAGTCACACTTCTCGAGGCTCGCGGCGATCTTCTTGTTCTTCTTCGCCGTCGCGAAAAGCTGGGCGGCATTGAGATTGCCCAGCGTGTAGGTGGCGAAGTAGCCAAGGCCTCCCATGCTCCAGTGAATGTCCTGAAGGCAGCCACGGCGGTCATCCGGTGGCGTGAGGCCGAAAAGATCACGAAACTCCTCGTTCCACACTTTGGGCACGTCTTTAACCGCGAGATCCCCCTTCACCAGGCGACGTTCAATGCCAAAGCGCAGCAGGATGTGCAGATCGTAAGTCGCCTCGTCCGCCTCCACGCGGATAAAACTGAACTCGCTACGCAGCATCTCCTTCATGAAGGCATCCAGCTTCACCTTCTTCAAATGCGGGAAGAGCTCCTTCGCACGCGGCAGCCACTTCGCCCAGAAGGTGCGGCTGCGGCCCACATGGTTCTCCCACAGGCGGCTCTGCGATTCGTGAATACCCAGCGACGCCGCGCTGCCGCTCGGCAGGCCATAATCAAGCCCCGGCAGGCCCTGCTCATACAAACCGTGACCCGCCTCATGCATCACACCAAAGAGCGACGAGAGAAAATCGCTCTCATCATACCGCGTCGTGAGCCGCACATCACCCGCACCCAGCGTCGTGCAGAAAGGATGCGCCGTCGTATCGATGCGCCCGGCCTCAAAGTCGAAACCAAGGCTCTCCGCGATCTCGCGGTTCAAAATCTGCTGCTTCTCAATCGGGTAGCGCCCCTTCAAAACACCTGGTTTGACCTTCTTCGACTTCGCCACGGCTCCGCGGGCGATTTCGGCCAATTGAGGCCGCAGTTTCGCAAACAGCGCCGCCACCTCGCGAGTCTTCGCACCGCGTTCGTATAGGTCCAGCAGCGCATCGTAAGGCTCGTCCGCATAGCCAAACAGATCCGCTTTCCGTCTCGCGATGCTCAGCAAATGCTCCAGATGCGGCGCAAACATCGAAAAGTCCGATTTCGCCCTCGCTTCGACCCACACGGCCTTCGCATGCGTGGCGGTCTCACTTTCCTCCTGCACCAGTTTGGCGGGCAGCTTCGTCGCCCGATCAATGTCACGACGCAGACCGCGCACGTTCGCCGCCTGCGTGGGAGTTTCCGGCATCTCGGCCTCCGCTTTGTCGAGCAGCTTGCGAGTCTTCGCGGAGGTGAGGAGACCATGCGCCTTGCCGGTGAGGTAGGACATCTGGCGGGCTCGGAAATCGAGCGCCTTCGACGGCATGTAAGTTTCCTGGTCCCAGCTCAGCACCGCCTCTGTCGAGGTCAGCAGCGAGATTTCCGAGACGATTTCACAGAGCGATTGGTAGGCAGACATGGTGCCATGCTCTGGCAGCACCGCTGAGAACGATCAAGGGCGGATTCAGCCATTTCGCTGCTCCAGCTCCTCTCGAATCCAAGTGGGTTCCATTCTCAAATCCAGAACCGCGAAGACTTGGACGCACTCGGCTTGTTCCCGGTAGTAGATGCCGAAGGGAAAACGCTCCGAAAGCACCCGATGAAATCCAAACTGCATCCGGTGGAAGCCATGTAGCCTCGAGAGTTGGTCTAAATCCGAGAGGATGCAGTCCGCAAAGTAGTCACCCACACCAAGTTCGATGCGATCATAAAATGCACGGCCAGCCTCGATGTCTTCTGCGGCTTGCGGCAGAACCACGACGGACTTCATGCGCGTCCCAGGCGTTGCTTGAGTTCGTCGAGCGTGAGGAAGTTCACGCCGCCAGCCTCAACCTGGGCGAGCCGTCCCGCGAGGATTTTGCCATGCCATGCTGGCGAAGAGATTTCATCACGAGTCGTCGCGAGCGAATCCCAAAGCAGTTCCATAGCTTGAACGCGTTCGGAAGTGGTCATGCGTTCGACAGTATCGGCGGTAATCATGCCACGAGTCTATCCATCTGCCCCACTGCGGTCAATTCCTCCTTCATCGACCGCTTTGGCAGTAGCCACCTCCCGTGCTCGTGCTATGGCTGCCGCCCGCTATGTCCGCCGCTCCCTCTCCTGCCACGCCTCCGCGTTCGAATCGTGCCATCCGCCTCTTCCTCGGCCTCGTCTGCTTTCTCGCTGGCGCGGCCATCATGGTGATCGAAATCAGCGCCTTCCGGCTGCTGGCACCTTACTTTGGTAATACCGTCTTTACCTCCACCGCGCTCATCGGCGTCATCCTGGTGGCCTTCAGTGTCGGCGGCTATTTGGGCGGCTGGCTGGCGGATCGCAAGATGGCGCTCGACCTCATCGGCTGGCTGCTGGCTGGCGCGGCAGTGCTCACGCTGTTCGTTCCGGCGCTGCACGCAGCCTTCAGCCTGCGTCTCAGTGCGGGCGGCGTTATCAGTGGCCCGGTGATGATCTCGCTCATTCTCTTCTCGGTGCCCGGTGTGCTGCTCGGAGCCGTTTCACCAGCCTCCGTGCGCTTTTACAGCCTAGCGGACAAAGACAGCCACATCGGAGCCTCCGCAGGCACGATCAGCATGCTCGGCTCCCTCGGCAGCTTCGTGGGCACCTTCTTCTCCGGCTTCTTTCTGCTGCCGAGCTTTGGCGTGAAGAGCATCTTCCTCGCCGCAGGCCTCGTCTTGCTGCTGCTGGCCGCAGCGGCCTTTGTGATGGCTCGTAATTCGCTCAAGCAACAGCTCCCCATCGTGCTCAGCGGCCTCCTCGCTGGCTTCATCGGCTGGCAATCGCAGCCACAGGCCATGAAGGACGTCATCTACGAGCACGAGAGCGTCTATCACCACATCCGCGTGCTCGAAAACGGCGAGAAGCCGTATCGGTACCGCGTGCTGATGCTCGATTCCACCCAGGAGGGCGGCATGAACGCGGACAGTGGCGAACTCACGCTTCCCTACCAGGAATACTGGAAGCTCGCTCAGCTGCGTGAGTCCGAAAAGGTGAACAGCGCCCTCTTCATCGGTGCCGGAGCCTTTGGCATGCCAGAGAATGTCTCGCGTGATTTCCCGGAAGCCAGCGTCGATGTCGTCGAGATCGACCCGCAGGTCATCGAGGTCGGCAAAAAGTTCTTCAAGCTCGACGAGCATCCCAAGGTGAAAGCGCATGCAGCGGATGCGCGACGCTTTCTGAACCTCGCGGGCGATCAAAAATGGGATCTCGTCTTTGGCGATGCCTACAACGGCCGCCATGCCATCCCATCGCACCTCGCCACCCAAGAGTTCTTCCAGCAGATCGCCGATCACCTCACGCCGGACGGCGTGTACATCATGAACATCATCGCCAGCGTGAATGGCCCGCAGTCCGAACTCACCGCCGGCATGCTCACCACCTTGCGAAACGTCTTTCCGCACATCCAGGTCTTCGGTGCCGGTGGTCGCCCGGATCAAACGCAGAACGTCATCTTGCTCTGCGGCCGTCAGGACCTCCGTCCGCGCTTCATGGATCGCTATTTTGCCAAAGGCTCCTGGCAGCAGCGCCTCACCAGCCGCCTCATTCCCACCGGCCAGTTGCCCAAGCCGAGTCTTGCCTTCACCGATGATCACAACCCCGTCGATGCCATCATCGCACGGGGTCTGCTGGAGTAGTTCGTCCTCGTCCTCGTCCTCCTACTCGTCCTCGACTCTCCAGCCTCACTCACACGAGCAGCATTCAAGGCTCACGAAGCGCCAAAGAAACCTTTTCAGGTCGCTGGTGCATCCCTCAGCCAATGTGCGCCGCATACGCTGCGGACGTCATGAGCTTTTCCACCTCGGCTGGATTGGAAGGCTTGATCTTGAAGATGTAGCCGCCGGCATACGGAGCGGTGTTGATGAGGCCGGGCTCGTTTTGCAGCGCCTCGTTCACCGCCACGATCTCGCCACTGACTGGCGCATAAATGTCGCTCGCCGCCTTCACGGATTCGATCACGCACACCTGCTGGCCTGCCGCCACCACGGCTCCCACCTTCGGCAGATCGACGAAGACGACGTCCGTCAGTTCCGCCTGCGCATGATCCGTGATGCCCACAGGCGCGGGGTCCTGCATCGGGTCGATCCATTCATGGGAGTCACGGTAGCGGAGATTGTCGGGGATGTTGCTCATGGGTGGGTGGGGAAAAATTAGCCGCAGAAGCCCAGCTCGGCCCAGTGGCGAAGGGTTTCAGGGTGAAGATCAAAGCCATTCGGCCAGGTCAGGACGCCGTGATCGAGATAAACTTGGCTGAAGTAGTGTTCGTCCATGAGTGGCCGCGACATGGGGCCGCGCTCAGCAGACTGGATCCACGGTTCGAAGTCCACTTCAGCCATGAAGTCATCCTTGAACCGCAGGCAGAGACGAAAGCCCTCAAGGACACGCACATTCTTGAGGTGGTAATGCTGGATGTCGCTGATCACCGGCCCCATCTCGTCGTCATCAGCCTGCGGCGCAGACTGGCGAGAGGAAGGTTTAGCAGTGGGTGCGACGGCTGGCATGGTGATCAGGGAGACGGAATGCATTTCAACGCTCGCTCATCTTGGGCGAGTTTCCAGTTTTCTTCCAACGCCGCCAGGTTTTGGGCGACCCAAGCACGGATCATTTGCATGCAGGAGGATGGCAGACGTCCTTCGAGAATCATGCCCGTGCGAATGCACACGCTGGCCTCATCCTGGCCGTGACTGGCATGGAAATGAGGCGGCGGGTGCTCACGAGGCCCGAAATACATCGTGATGCGGATGCCGCTGAATCTGCAAATCTCCGGCATGAATCACCCCTTTTTCCAAAACGGCTTCTTCACGATTTCAGCCGGGAATTGGCGGCCGCGCACTTCAATTTCAATCTGGGTGTCAAGGGCGGCGATGGCACTCGGCAGGTAAGCCATGCCAATACCAGCACTAAGTGAGGGAGATTGCGTGCCGCTGCACACCTCACCCACGATTTGCCCGCCGTGGAGCACCGGATAGTGTGAACGCGGCGGCGGCGCGGTGCCGGTCATGCGAAAGGCCGCCAGCTTATCCGGCATGCCATTGGCTTTTTGCGCCGCGAGGGCCTCGCGACCCGTGAAATCACCCTTCTCCATCGCCACGAAGAAACCGAGACCAGCCTGGAGCGGCGTGCGTTCCTCACTGAGGTCGTTTCCATACAGCGGGTAGCCCATTTCGAGGCGCAGCGTGTCGCGAGACCCAAGACCACACGGCACACCGCCCTCGGCTTTGACCGCATCGACGATGCTGCGGAACCAGGTGACCGCTTTTTCAATCGGGACAAAGAACTCAAAGCCATCCTCGCCAGTGTAACCCGTGCCGCAGAGCCACATCGGACCGCTTTCCGTCATGCTGATGAGGATCGTGTTCTTCTCCGGGTAGGGAGCACTGCTCTCAAACACCCGCTGGAAGACCTCACGACTGCGAGGCCCCTGCACGGCGAGGCCCGCCGTGAAGTCACTCGCATTCGCCATCATCACATCATCCTCCTCGGTGAGCTGTTTTTCGAGATGCTCCCAGTCCGCATCAATGCGGGAAGCATTCACGACGAGAAAAAACTCCCGCTCGCTCGTGCGGTAGGCGATCAAATCATCCACCACGCCGCCCTTGTCATTGAGCAGCAGGGTGTACTGGCCCTGGCCCGGAGCGAGCTTCGACACATCATTCGTGAGCGTGCGGTTCAGAAACGCCTCCGCACCCTTTCCGCTCACGAGAAACTGGCCCATGTGAGAGATGTCGAACACGCCGGCGGCATTCCGCACCGCCTTATGCTCCTCCACGATGCCCGTGTATTGAACTGGCATCTCCCAACCCGCGAAAGGCACCATGCGTCCTCCGAGTTCGAGATGCACATCGTGGAGCGGCGTTCGGCGGAGGGAGGTGGATTCAGTCACAGCCCGCGCATCGTGGGAAGCGGATGAATTTTGTCAAACCACCCCGCCACGATACTCGCCCGGTGCCACGCCCACCCAGCGGCGGAAGACGCGGGAAAAGATCGCCGCGTTCGCATAGCCCACGCTGGCCGCCACGACCTCCAGCTTGTCGTTTTCCTGCTCGAGGAGCCTTCGGGCCAGTTCCATGCGCAGGCAAGTGAGGTGCTGCATCGGGCTACGGCCGAGTTCACGCATGCAGAGGCGGCGCAGATGCTCTGGGCTGCAATGACTGCGATGCGCCAGTTCGGCGAGCGTCCAATCGTGCCGCAAATCCTGCTCCACATCGGCCCAGAGCTTCGCCACACGCGGTTCTTTGCTCCGCCACGGCTGGGCGATGCGGCGGATCGTGCCATGAAGCAGTTCCAGCCAGTGATGCAGCATGCGCGGCTCCTTCTCGCCCTCCCACTCGGCTCGCAGACCATTCACGATCCGCGCAATCTCCTCCGCCTGCGCCCCCGGCATCACCGGCGACGCCGCACCGACGACCGGCGTGACAAAACTCGGCTCATCATAGCGCACCCACGCGAAACACCATTTCTCACGCCCCTTCGCCTCGAACGCATTCAGCACCCTCGGCGGCGCGAGGCACACCATGCCCGGTTTGACGCGTTGCCAGCGCCCATCGAGCAAGATCGAGCCTTCACCACTCACGCACGCGAGCACAAAACTGCCGCCCGGACTCATCCGCACGCGTCGATACGGCGGCAGCGCCTCATCCATGCCCAGCCTCGCGATGCGGTGCGTGCTCATCTCCGCGCAGTCACACGCCTCGATCACCCAGCGGCGGGTTTTCGGCCCGTCGATAGTTGTTTCAGCCAGATCACCCGTGGTTTGCATCCCCGCATTAAAGACCACTCCACCGTTCTGTCACGCGCAGGTGCATTTCAGGCATGACACCGTGCATGCACCCCTGCTAGCCTGCGGGCTTCATCCCGTATTCCCACCATGCGCCTCGCACTCCTCTTCGCCCTTAGCCCTTTGCTCTTCGCCGCCGTCCACGCCGAGCCCGTCTCCCTCTTCGACGGCAAAACACTCGAAGGCTGGGACTTTGATCCCGCCATGTGGCGTGTCGAGGACGGCGTCATCACCGGAGGCTCCACGACGGAGAAGATCAAGAAGAACGACTTCATCAGCACGAAGAAGAGCTATCAAAACTTCGAGCTGAAGCTCAAAATCAAGGTCAGCGGCGATCCGAAGACCGGCATGCTCAACAGCGGCATCCAGATCCGCTCCGTGCGTGAAGGCAGCGCCATGAGCGGCTATCAGGTGGACTGCGGCGCGGGTTGGTTCGGCAAAATCTACGACGAGCACCGCCGCAACAAGGTCATCTGGGCACCCACGCCCGAGCAGCAGGCCGCGCTCGACAAAGCCATCGATATCTTTGGCTGGAACGAATACCGCATCCGCGCTGAAGGCCCGCGCATCCAGACATGGATCAACGGCGTCCACTGCATGGACTACAACGAGACCGATCCCAATATCGCGCTCGACGGTCACATCGCCCCGCAGGTGCACAGCGGCGGCGTTTGCCTCGTGCAGGTCAAAGAGGTGACCATCGAAGAACTCCCACCGACACCTGGAATCCCGACTTGGGAAAAAGTCGGCCACCCCAAGCCCAAAGCCGCCTTTCAGAACGAAAAAGGCAAAAAACGCGACACCTCCTACAACAATGTGGAAGGCACCTCCAAGAGCGCCGCCGAGCAGCAAAAGCTCTTCCACCTCCCCGAAGGCTACGAAATCGAACTCGTCGTGCAGGAGAGCGAAGGCCTTGGCAAATTCGTCAGCGTTTATTTCGACCAACGCGGCCGTCTGTGGACGCAGACCGCGCTGGAGTATCCTGTCGATTCGAATGAAAACCCCGCCGCCGCCGAGGCGGTGTATGCCGGCAAGGGCAAGGACAAGGTGCTCGTCTATCCGCGGGAGTCTTTGAACGGAAAGATTCCCGCGGGCGGACTCACCAACGGCACCGTCTTCGCCGACGGACTCGCCATCCCACTCGGCATCCTGCCTTGGGGCGCGGGCGATACCTGCTACATCCAGCACGGCCACGATTTGAAGCTCTACAAAGACACCAACGGCGACGGCAAGGCGGACACCTTTGACGTCGTGCTCACCGGCTTCGGCGTGCAGGACTCGCACCTCTTTCCGCATCAGTTCACGCGGGCCCCTGGCGGCTGGATCTGGATGGCGCAGGGCCTTTTCAACAACAGCCAGGTCCGCAAACCCGGCAGCGACAAGGTCGTCGATTGGCCCAAGTGCAGCATGGCCCGCATGCGGCCCGATGGCAGTGAGTTTGAAGTCATCAGCACCGGCCCGAACAACATCTGGGGCCTCGTCATCACCGGCGAAGGCGAGACCTTCATCCAGGAG
>JBEIGR010000035.1:0-17967 GCA_040381795.1 Verrucomicrobiaceae bacterium
ACGAGGTGGACGCCTCCTGGTGGTCAAAGAACAAGCAGCGCATCCTCTCCCAGATCGCGGCGGCATGAGCCCATGCGTCGTCATTGATGTGAACCGCATCTTTTCGGAGCTGATCGCCGCGAATCATCCACTCCGCCGAGCTTTCACCTCGCTGCCGCAGACACGTTTCATCTGCCCGAAATACGTCTTCATCGAAATCTTCAAGCACAAGGAACGCATCGCCGATGCCAGCGGTCTCGCCGAGCCAGAGTTGCTTTCCCTGCTGCACAGCATCCTCGAGCGGATTGAGTTCATCGACGAGGACAGCATTCGTCTGGGGAGCTGGACGGAAGCATGGCGGCTTTGCCGCGATGTGGACGAGAACGACACCGCTTACGTCGCGCTCGCCCTGGACCAGGACGCGGAGCTTTGGACCGGGGATCGAGTGCTGGAGGCCGGCTTGCGCAAAAAGGGCTTCACCCGCTTCTTCGTGCCGCCGCCGTTATGATCATTAATGACTTATCGCCTCAAGAACTGAAGGAGCTTCTCGTTCCCATTCTTCGAATGTCATCAAAAGAGGAACGTGAATACGCGGCCAAGAAGATACTCCAGTATGACTTTACTTTGCCAGAAGAGCTACAGAACCAGAAGGTAATGCGCTTTTGCTACAAAGGGTTCTCGTTCAAATTCGAATCATTCAATGACCACGAAATCTATATCGTCTTTTCAGCACCCAAGAACCTGTGGCCTTCGGCTTGGTTGCAAACACGCCATATTGTGAACGATTTGGTTGAACTGTGTAAAACTGAGATTCCTGGCATTGAATTCAAAACTATCGAATCTGAGATCAAACCCTGGCTTTGGGGTCCCAAGGCGCAAATCCGGTTCACCCTCACACACTTAATTGAATCAAGAGGCGTTGATATGGTTGAAGCCAAAAACAATCCATGGATTTCGCCGACGGTAATATGCTATTACCTCAACGAAACAGATCGGCGTGCGGAGTTCAAATTTACATTGCCTGGATACAGGCTTCAAAATCGCCACGCTCCCGATTTTGTGAGATAATTTTATCCCGTGCTCGGAAATACGAGGGCGTTGCAAGCCGCTGAGTCAGGCTGATTGGTGAAGACTTTGACAAAGAACCATTCAGCATCCGGGTATGGCAGACGAGAGTTCGATGGAGGTGATCTTCATTGGAGAATCCTTGAACCGCTGATAAGACGCTCATGGGACGCTGATAAATCCATGAGCGTTATGTCAGCGTCTCATCAGCGGTTAGGAAACGGAGATTCGTTTTGCGATGGATTCGATGAGTTGCTCCAAACTCCCCGCCGCCACAATAGCGATGCTCTCCTGGTAGATGCCGGTGTCGTAAAGCTCGCGCGGTGGTAAATAGCTGGCAGCCCAGTTCGGCAGCGATGGTGGCGACGAGGATGATTCGACCATGCCGCAAACTTCTCCATCCAACTTGGTAACGCTGTGTGAAATCATTTCAGCGCCTTCGGGGAGAAGCGATTTAATCCCTTCCTTTGAAACAACCGCATCGTAAGTGGACTGGTCTGAATTTTCTAAATCATAGACACTGACATTGAAGAACTCACCTGGGTCAGGCGAAACAAACATTTGAACGATGTGCGGTCGCTTGCCCTCGCGTGCCGTCCAATTTGAAGGATATGACAGCGAAAAGTCGATGCCACAAGCTTTTGGATGATTGGCCGCGCTGAAAGTTGCCATTCTTGGTGTCTGGCAATTTGCCTGAAGAATTGCTGCCGCTAGGAAACAGGCGCAAATAAGAAAGTTAAAGACCCTCATGCCTATTTGCTAGGCCATATTACCCTGCGGGCAAATGTTAATCGGCTCAATATAATCCCGTAGCGGCGCGCAAATAAAGCCACCAAAGCCCAACGGGATTGCATCACGCAGCCCAGGCGTGCCGAGCGATAGCGAGCGCTCTCCTGGGACCTGTGCCCCCGCACCACCCCCGATCCCCGATCACGAACCCCGCCTGGGTTCCGTCACCCGAACGTCCCCACGGCCCGCATCGCCCGTGACGGGACCGCGTTGCGGTCCAGGTGCGACTCCTGTTTTGACAGAAGGCCGCCCTTGAAGCATGATCTGGTCATTGAGCAGTTCATCCCCATCACCCAAGCCCTCAAACTCGTCCGTGACGACTCCGTTCACGCAGGTGCGGCTGGCTTTCTCCGTCGCGCGGCGCAGAGCCTTGCGGACGCAGGGGGTGGTGACGCTCCAGAAGGCGCGGGCGAATCAGTTGACGATGAAGTCCGTATCCTGAGCGACCTCATCACCCGGAAACGCCGTTGGCTTAGCGTGGACGAAATCAGTCGTGAACTGCAAAACGATGCCCTGAAAGGCGGGAAAGAGCATCGCGTGGCCTTGCTGCCAGACCAGAACATCGTTCTCAAGGTCGCCGATGCCCGAAAACTGGCCACGGAGTCGCTCTTTGACTACCTGAGTGATCTGCTGCTCTCCAACCACTTCTTCGACGACGAGATTCAACTGCTCGGTGGCACGCTGGAAGGCGAACGGCTCCAAATCGTCATCACCCAGCCCTACATCGACGGCATTCATCCTGAATGGGAAGAGCTCAAAGCAGGCCTCATCCGCCAAAACCTGCGCGATCCCGCTCCGCGAGCCAAGGGCGGCAATTTCCTCCTCGATCACGATCAACTCGGCGAAATCGACGTCTTCGACCTGCATCCCAACAACGTAATCAAAGACGCCACTGGCTGGCTGCACCCGATTGATGCCCACTTCTACTTCGACAACCGAGCTGCTCGCATCGCCACCCTGAAAACTCTCGGCCTGCTGAGTCCCACGCTCGAAGAACGTGCCCAACGAGGCAATCCCGGCGACCTCCGCCGCATCCTCGACATGGTCCCCGACGTCCCGCCGATGCCGGGAGATGAGAAGTAAGCCCCAAGCCCAACGGGATTGCATCACGCAGCCCCGGAGTGAGCCATTCTACCGCTGACGAGACGCGAATCAGACGCTGATCAATGAGGTTTGGGATTAGCGTCAGATCAGCGTCGTATCAGCGGTTCAGAAACGAAGCCGCTCTTCACGCGCTTCCCAATCTCACTCAGCCCAGCACCCTTCGGAAGAAATCCACCGTCATGCCGAGCATCTGGCGGGCGAGTTCGGCGTCGTAGCGGAGGCCTTCGTCGCGGAGGAAGGCGTGGGCGGCGTTCACCTCTTGCCAGGTGAAGTTCACGCCAGCGGCGGTGAGGGTCTTGTAGATGAGCTCGCGGCCTTCGGCGGGCACGTGCGGGTCCTGGCGACCAAACACGAGCATCAACTCGCCGCGAATCTCCGCCGCGCGGGCGAGCGAGTCGTCATTCATGCCCGCACCGAGGCTGCGCTTGTGCAGATCCGTCGGATAAAAGCACGCTGCCGCACCGACATCCGGCTGCAAGGCCGCGCGGTAGGTGAGATGACCGCCGATGCACGGCCCGAACGATCCCAGGCGACCGGTGCAGGCCTCGTGCTGCTTCAAGAAGTCCAGCACCGCGCGATTGTCCGCATCGTAGGCCGCCACGGGCTTCTCCGTCTTCAAGCGATTGCCCACATCCGAGCCCGCCTGGTCATACGCGAGCACGGTGCCCGCAGGCAGATACTCATGGTAGATCTCCGGCAGCGCGACGACGAACCCATGCCCCGCCAAAAACGCCGCCGTGCGATGAATCGGCCCGGTGATCTGAAAAATCTCCGAGTGAAACAGCAGCCCCGGATAGCGCCCCGCTGCCGCTGGACGCAGCAGCAGCGTGCTCATCGGCCCGGTAGGCGTATTGAGTTCGACGATTTCAGGTTCGCGGAGAGTCATGGGTCAGGGGAGGACTAGCGTCGGCGGTTCAGGGATCGCTCGAGGGCAGCCTGCTCATCCATGGCCTCATCGAGCGCGAGATCGTTTTCCAGTTGAGCCTGCTCGTTCATCGACGCATCGAGCGCGGCGTCGTTTTCGTCCTGAACGGTGGTGCAGCTATTGAACGTCGCGAGGGCGAGAACGAGGGAGAGGAGGAGCGTGGTTTTGCGCATGGGGTGAGGGGTGTTGAGGAGCAGGCCGTTTCTAGCCCGCTGCGGACAGATTCGTCAAAAGCAATCTGGTGACGCGGGTGATTTTAGCGTCACACCGAGCATTTGGTGGGCAAGTTCGAGGAGGAAGGCGTGGGTCGCTTACTTCACTCAGGGGGAATACTTTGAAACTCGGAGACGTTGAGATGAGGGAGTGGGGGAGGTGGGCAAAACTTTGATTCAAAGATTGTCTTTATGGCTGGGTGGTTATAAAAGGCAGGTTCTCCAACTTTTTCAGCCTCTGTAGCCTTTCACGCATGATCGACGTTCAAAACCTCACCAAGCAGTATGCTGGCCGTACGGCGGTGGACGGGATTCGTTTTCAGGTGGAGCCGGGGGAGATCGTGGGCTTCCTGGGACCGAACGGGGCGGGGAAGACGACGACGATGAGGATTTTGAGCGGGTTTATGCCGGCGACTTCCGGGAAGGCGATGGTGGCGGGTTTTGATGTGTTTCGCCATTCTCTGGAGGTGCGGCGGGCGGTGGGCTACATGCCTGAGATGGCTCCGCTCTATGTGGATATGAAGGTGAAGGAGTATCTGCGCTTTCGGGCGGAGCTGAAGGGTATGGGCGGGCATGCGATGCGCCGCCGGGTAGGGGAGGTGATGGAGATGTGCGGTCTGACGGATGTGCGGCGTCGCCTCATTGATAATCTTTCCAAAGGCTTCCGGCAGCGTGTGGCGCTGGCAGATGCGCTGGTGCATGATCCGAAGCTGCTGATTCTGGATGAGCCGACGAATGGCTTAGACCCGGTGCAGATCCGTCAGGTGCGGGAGCTTCTAAGGGAACTGCGCACGCGGCATACGGTGCTGCTTTCGACGCATATCCTGCATGAGGTGGAGGTGACTTGTGACCGGGTGATCATGCTGAACCATGGCCGCATTTTGGCGGATGATTCGCCGAGGAATCTGGCATCAAGGCTGAATACATCCACGGTGGTGCGTGCGGAGGTGGAGACGAAGGATGAGAAGACTCCGCTGAAGCTGGAAGGCATCCAAGGGGTGCGCAAGTGCACGGAGGAGGCGGTGGAAGGCGGCGCGTGGCGTCACTTCATGCTGCGAGTGGAGCCGGGTTTTGATGTGCGTGAGGCGGTGCAGGCTCTGGCTACGGCGGAAGGCTGGCGTGTGCGGGAACTGCATCGCGAGCTGCCAAACCTTGAGGATGTGTTTGTGGAGCTGGCGTCTTCTGCCGAAGTGATGAAGGGAGGAAGGCTGTCATGAGAGGCTTCTGGGTGATGCTGAAGAAGGAGCTGCGGATGTTTTTCGTCTCGCCGGTGGCCTATGTGGTGCTGGCGCTGGTGATGGTGCTGAATGGCTTTGCCTTCCGGGCGGCGCTTTCGATCCTGGAAAGTGCGCCAAGTGAGGGCAGCATCGTGACGTGGACCTTTCAGCCGCAGTGGTTCTGGCTGTCGTATTTCTTTGTGTTTCCGCTGCTGACGATGCGCACCTTTGCGGAAGAGCGTCGTCTGGGAACGTTTGAGACGCTATTCACGGCTCCGGTGCGGGCGTGGCAGGTGGTGGCGGGGAAATTTGTGGCGACGCTGATCATTTATGCGCTGCTGTGGGCTCCGAGCTTTTTCAATTTCCGCGTGGCCCACTGGATCAGTGCCGGGCAGGTGGAGATTCCGGCGGGGACGATGGGTGGCTCATACATCATCCTGCTGGCGATGGGGATGTTTAATCTGGCGATGGGCATCTTTGCCTCATCGCTGACGCGAAACCAGATCGTGGCGGCGATTTTGAGCTTCACGCTGAGCTTGTGCCATTTCCTGCTTGGGGTGTTTGTGATGGTGATCGGCCGCAAGCTTTCTGATTCGGTGGTGGATGTGGTGGCTTACTTTGCCAGTGCGGAGCACATCCGCATCTTTACCTCCGGGCTGATCGATACGCGGCCCCTGATCTACTATTCCAGCCTCACGCTGCTGTTTCTTTCTTTTACGCTCCAGGTGGTGGAATTCCGCCGCTGGAAACCCTGATGCGCCATGTCTGATCCAACCCCTGACCCCAGCGCCCATGGCGCATCCCCGCTCGCTGCGGAGGCGATGCCGCGCCGTCTGGGCATCGGCATCAATGTGTTCCTCCAGGTGCTGCTGAGTCTGGCGATCTTTGTGGGAATCAATCGGCTGAATTACCGCTATTACTCCCGCTTTGATCTGAGCCCGCAGCAGACCTTTACGCTGAGCCAGGCGACGATGAACTACCTGAGCAAGCTGACGCGTGATGTGGAGATCCATATCGTCTTTGCCCGTGATTCAAAGCTCTATGGTGAGGTGCAGACGCTGCTGGAGGAGTATCGTCTGCATGGCAAGCAGCGCATCAAGCTGCGCTCGATCGATCCGGTGCGTGATATTGAGCGGGCGGAGTCTTTGAAGACGCGCACGGGGCTTTCGCTGGCACAAAATGGCATCCTGATCACGTCCGGTCCGAACAAGCGATTCATCACAGAGGAGGAACTGGTGATCCGTGAAACGGGCACCGGCACGGAGAAGAAGGTGACGGAGTTTCGCGGTGAAGACGCGGTTACTTCGGCGCTGGTGAGTGTGATGGAGGGGAAGGTGAGGCGCTTCTATTTCATCGCGGGGAAGGGGGCACGCTCCGATGAGGCGGTGGTGGATGCTTTGAGCGCAGTGACGGAGATCGGCCGACAGCAGAATTTCGAGGTACTCCCTGTGAATCTCAGTGACATCACGGCGATCACGACGCACGCGGATGGCATCATCCTGATCGGTGCGCGTTATGACTTCACCGAGCGTGAGCTGACGATGATCGATGACTATTGGATGGGGAAGCGGGCAGGGATTCTGATGCTGCTAGACCCGAATCGTAGCACGAAGAACATGAATCTATGGCTCGAAGGCATGGGGGTGAAGCCACGTGGGGACCGTGTGCTGCTGGCGCAAAGCACGAGCACCGGGGCGAAGAAGGAATTCTCCGTGCAGGCGGAGTTTAGCCGCGAGGTGCCGTTCACGCAGCATTTGAGCACGACGGTGACGACCTTTGGCGGGCAGACGGAATCCCTCGCACTGGCCGGGCCGGATGATCCGCGGATGAAGGAGAAATCGATTACCGTGATGCCGATCATCAAGGCGGTGGATAGCTTCTGGGGGGAGACGCAGTTCTATGATGATCTGCCGGTGGCCGATGAAAACGAGGATGCTTTTCCACCGGTGTATGTGGGGGCGAGTGTGGAACGTGGGGCGGTGAACGATGAAAGCAAGCGGGTGGATAGCTCCCGCATGGTGGTGGTTTCCAATCCCACCCTGTTGGACAAAACGAGCATGATCGCGGTAAACCGTGATTTCATCGCCGCGAGCCTGAACTGGATCATCAATCGCGAGAAGCTCATCGGCATCACCTCGAAGCCGAAGATGGCTTACCGCATCCAGCTCACCCCACGGCAAAATGAAATCATTTTCTGGATCACGTCGATCGCTTTACCTGGCGTTGTTTTGCTGCTGGGGCTGCTCGTGTGGGCGGGCCGACGTGCCGCCTAAATAGAAACCGACCTCTTGATACCCAGATGAGCACAAGAACGACGATCATTCTGTTTGTGGCCGTGATGGCGCTGGGCGCTCTGATCCTTGGCATTGAGCGTTATTTTCCCTCTGCCGTGCAGCTCCGGGAAATGAAGCGCGGTCCATCCCGAGTGGAGCGTGATAAGGTGACGCTGATCGAGATCACCGACACGACAGGCGCTGTTTTTAAGCTGCAAAAGGCCACTCTCGGATGGGAACTGGCTCAGGGGCAGCCTGACCTGGCTGATCCTGAAAAGGTGAATGCCCTCCTCCAGGCCATCGACAGCATCGAATGGGTCGAACGAGTGCATCGCGAGGAATTCGATGCCGGTGAATGGGCCAAGACGGGGCTGGACAAACCCCGCCACAAGGTGCGGCTGATGGCCGGTGCCAGTGTGGTGAGCGAGTGTTGGTTCGGGGCCGCCGGGGTCATGGAAGGAGGGTTCTACATCGGCATGCGGTCCGCTCAGGAGCCTGATGTGAGTGGCATGGCCTGGTATCTGGCCCGAACGACAGCGCCCGCCATCCTGGCGACTCCCCAGGCCTCCTGGCGAGATCCCAAGCTCCTGCGTGTGCCCACTGAGCGCATCGTGCGGGTGACGCTGACGCGTGCGGATGGTCAGATCGAGCTTTTCCGCGAAAACGAACACATGCCCTGGGTGCTGCTGCGTCCGCTGAAAACGCGGGCCGGTAAGGATCGCGTGAATGAGATACTCTCTGCACTGCTCAACATCGAAGTCCTAGACGCCCGCGAGGTGGCAGCCTCCAAGAATGGCGCGGCAACCTCTGCCGCGCCGGTTTCTGAGGAGGTGAAAGTGCGGGTGGATACCTCGACGAAGGGCGAGAGCTATGAGATGCTCATCAAAAAGCCTGCGGGTGAAAAAGAAGCCTCCACGACGGCCACCGTCGGACATCGAAAGGCCGTTTTCACCGTCTCGTCCAAAAACCTCTTTCGGTTGTGGGGAGAGCCAAATCGGCTGCGTGATCATCTCCTAGCGCAGATCAATGCGGATGTGGTGCGCACGATCTCGATCTCCAGCTTATCTTTTCCCGAAGTGAAGCTACGTAATGATCAGGGCACTTGGTTCTTGGAGCGTCATGGTAAATGGGAAGGGGCGAATGGCGAACGCCTTGCCCGCATGATCGAGGCACTCAATACCCATGAAATCGTGGAATACAGCGCAGACACCGCTGCGGATCTTGCCGTGTTCGGCCTGGATAAACCCTTCCAGACCATCACCTGGACGTATCCTCAGTTCAGGCCGATCAAACTACTCTTTGGCAGCAGCGCGGACAGCACGAAATTTTATGTGAAGTATGAGGATGAGCCTTTTGTTTATCGCATCGAAGCCTCCCTGCTCCCAAGCCTGCCGCCGGATAGTCTGAAATGGAAAGGGCTAGGTGCCTTGCGCTTTTCGACGTTTGCGCTTCGCCGGATCACCCTCTCCGTGGGGGCAGCTCCTCCTCTTGTGCTGAATTACAAGTCTTCCGCTGCCTCTTGGACCGGAACGAGGGCAGGGAAGGACATCTCGGCTGACATTGACCGTATCAAGGCGGACCGAATGGCAGGCATGCTCTCGAAGCTGACCGTGCAGGACTGGTCAGCCAGCCGCAGTGAGGCACTGCTGGCGCTGAAGACGCCCTATTTGAGGATTCAGCTGGTTCTCGGTGAACCCGGAAAGGACGATGGCCCGGTACGTGAGGTGAATCTCGCCCTCGCTCCCACCCAGCCGAATGCTGATACCGCCTTCTTTTACGGGCAGGTGGAGGGGGATGCGGATGTCTTTTATATCAGCCGGAAAGCGCTGCTGGAGGTCATGGCATCTCCATTCAAGGACAAGGCGGGGATGTGATCGGCTTATTTATCTCTTTTGAGATAAAACTTTGAGAGTATTACTATATAATCTAGACCCGAAGCGGTCTGGAAAAAAATTTCCAGATTTATGAGAATCTTTTTGCGTTTTTGCGGCACAAACATTAGAATTGGGAAATTCGAACTGTGATCACCGCCATCATAGGCGCGGTCATTGCTCCAATGCCACATCATTCGCCTATCCCTAAACCACCATGGACCGAGACATCCCGCAATTCGGCAGCTTGTGCATCTCGCGCAAACAGGATAGCAGTGCCGTTGAGCTCTCTCGCTCACGGGACGAGCTTGTCTTTCTCGCTTTTGACACTCGGATCAAGCGCCTAGTGGAACTCCACATCCTCAACAATGGGGAACCCATGGAAGCGGCGGCCAAGCGCTCCGCCTTTGACCGTGCCCGGCAGGCGAGTGAAATACGCATGCCCTCTTTGTTGCGGGTGCTCGAAGTGGGTGAGGACAAGGGGTTGGTCTATTACACGAGTAACCTGAACGATGGTGAGTATGTGCAGGACTATGTTTCCCGCCGTGGGGCTCTTTCGCCATCGACGGCTTTTGCTCTGCTCTTCCAGCTCATTGACGATGTGCTCCAGCTCAAAGCTCGTCACCCTCGGCTGCTTTCCCGCATCTGCCTGAACCAGCTTCTGGTGAGCACGCTTGAGGATACCTTCCTCCAGCTTCGCGTGGTCGATTATGGCCTCACGCGGGCTGATGCCGGGGCGCTGGATGCCTCCAGGCTCGTGGCGCAGCTATGCGATGTGATGTTCCTGATGCTGACGGGTCAAGTTTACCGAGGGGACAGCCCCGACCGCTTTCCCATCCTCACGCAGCTCCCCACCAGCCTTCGCACGACTCTCCGTGCAGCCTTGATGGACCCACAAAACGCACCGGCTTCTCTCGAAAAGCTGCGTGACGAGGTGCGTGAGGCCTTCACCGCTCTCACCAGTTCCTCCCAAGGTCGAAATCTGCGCAAACACCTCGTGGTTATCGGCCCTTTGCAGCCACAGTCGAATCTCCAAGACTTGCTTTTGGAGAACGTCCCTGTGCAGACGATTTTCGGTAATCGCTTCCGTGTCGAGGACATGGACAATGCCCGACGCTATCCCTTTTCCATCCCGGCCATCAATGCCAAAACCGAGCAGCTCATCACCGTCCACATGCTGCCGCCATCTCGTATCGTGGATAAATCGATGTATGAGGCCGTGCCACTTCAAATCTGGCGTTTCAATGCGGGCCGTCATCCGAACATTCTGCGCTCATTGAGCCTATGGGAGAGCCCGGACTGGACTTTTCTCACGGAAGAGCGGGAGCCTGGCTTCACGTTGAGCCGATTGATGGCTGAGCGGGTGGCTCTCAATGCCAATGAACTGGTGGTGCTGATGCGCCAAGTGCGTTCCGCTCTGGAGCAGGCCGTGGAATGTGGTGTGCCACGGGTGGATCTGCACCCCTCGAACATCGTGCTCCGCGTGGGCAAGCATGGTGGCACCATGGCTCGTGAGGCAGAGCGTCTCATGCAAAAGCGGCTTGATGCTTGGCCTCCCTTCACGGTGAAGATCCGCCCGCACATGACCATGCGCAGCCTTTATGAGCCGCTGCTGGTGGATTTTGACGCCGATGCTGCCCAGACCGAAGAGCACCTTCGTGACCGGGATTTCCGCCATCGTTCCTTTGTCGTTCTCGCTGCTTATCTCCTCGCGGGTGAGCGTCAGATGGGCGGGAAGCTTCAATTTGGCGAATCAGTGCCTGAAGCCACAGCCACCTTTGTCCGCGAAGCCTGGGAGCAGGCTCAGACAGATGGCAAAGCCATCTCTCCGATGGAATTCATGGATCGTTTTGAAGTTACGCTTTCCGCTCCGGTTGTGGACCTTGCGACGCGTTTGCGCGGTGAATCCGTCCCTGTAGAACAAATGGAAAGCGTCGGTGCGATTTCTGACTTCGACGAGGATTGGCAGGATGCATCCGATGATGAAAAAGGATCTTCTGCCAAAAAGCCCGCTAAATCGGCCGAGTTTCGTCCCTATGGGAAAAGTGACGGCATTCCTTGGGTGGTATGGGCGGCCGCAGCGGTCGTCATTTTGGCATTTGGAGTTTGGTTCTGGCTGGATCGCGGTCCTTCCGCAGCGCCTGAGATTTCAGCGAGCAGTCCGAAAACGGAAGGTCCGTCCGCGCCCGTGAAACCCTTCGAGGCTATCCCATCCAATTCGGAGAGCTTGATCGCATCGAAAAATGCCTCCTCACTGGAAACGGTGCCTGAAAAGCCTACCGCCGCCCCCTCTATCCCCGTTAAAACGCCAACACCGCCGGTAATCATCGCCGCGAACAAACCCGCCGAGAAGCCACCTGAGCCTGCAACCAAGCCTGTGGCTCCGACTCCCGCTATCAAGCCCGCAGCAGCGCCACCCGCTGAAAAAGACCCCGTGACCATTCGCAAGGCCATTCTTCCCACACCGGAAGAACTCGAAAAAATGAAGCAAGGTCATGTGCAGCGAAAAGTAGGTCAGTTGCCGGATCAAAACACCGCCTCGCCAATCGTTCAGGCACGCAATTAACTACCTCTTTGCCATCTCATGCTGTTTTTTGCTCCATCCACTTCCGAGATTCATGACGAAAGCCCGGATTTTGCATGGACGGCACGCGTGGCCACCGCTAAAAATACCACTCGCTGTCACCGATCGGAGCTGACTGGCATTGTGCCTGCAGTTTTGCCTTTGACTGCATGCTTTGCATTCACTCGTTCCCACTAACTTAACCGCGTAACTCAGGAGAAACTGATGAAGGTCAACAATGTAATCGTCGTATCCATCGGACAGGCAGGCAACCAGATCGCCGCCTCGTTTTGGAAAACCATCTGCCAGGAGCACGGCATCGACCCGCTCACCGGCCAGACTGCTCAAGGCCAGGAGCCGCGTGGGAACTGGAGTGCCTTCTTCAGCCGTCTGGGTGATGGCAGCGGCGGCAGCTTCGTCCCGCGTGCGGTGATGGTGGATCTCGAACCCAGCGTGATCGAAAGCGTCAAGGACACCTCTGGTTCGCTCTTCAATCCCGCCAACCTCATATCACGCACCGAAGGAGCTGGTGGCAATTTCGCCGTCGGCTACCTCGGTGCCGGTCGTGAAGTGCTTCCCGAAGTAATGAGCCGTCTCGACAACGAGGTCGACAAATGTGACAACGTCGGCGGCATCATCGTCCTCCACGCCACGGGTGGCGGCACTGGCTCCGGCTTTGGTTCGCTCCTGATCGAATCACTCAAAGAGAAGCACGCGGAGATTCCCGTGCTCGCCTGCGCCGTGCTGCCCTCCCCGCAGGTCTCCAGCGTCGTCACCGAGCCATATAACACCGTTTTCAGCCTGCACACGCTTCGCCGCAGTGCCGATGCGTGCCTCATCTTCGACAACGAAGCCCTCTTCGAACTGGCCCACCGCAAATGGAACATCGAAAGCCCCACCGTTGATGATTTGAACCTCCTCATCACCGAGGCACTTGCCGGTCTCACCGCCTCGATGCGCTTCAGCGGCTTCCTCACGGTCGAGATCAGCCTTCGCGAGTTGCTCACCAATCTCGTCCCGCAGCCCAGCCTGCACTTCCTCATGTGCTCCTTCGCGCCGCTTACGCCGCCGGATCGCAGCAAATTCGAAGAGCTCGGCATTGAGGAGATGATCAAGTCCCTCTTCGACAACGGCAGCGTCTTCGCCGCCTGCAACCCCATGGAAGGCCGCTTCCTCTCCACCGCCGTGCTTTATCGCGGCATCATGGATGACAAGCCGCAGGCCGATAGCGCCCTCGCCGCCATGCGTGAGCAGCTCCCGCTCACCTACTGGATCCCCACGGCCTTCAAAATTGGCTACGTCGAGCAGTCCGGCATCTCCCATCGCAAGAGCATGGTCCTTCTCGCCAACAACACCGAGATCGCCCGCGTGCTCGACCGGATCTGCGCTAACTTTGACAAGCTCTGGCAGCGCAAGGCTTTCGCTAATTGGTACCTCAACGAAGGCATGTCCGAGGAGCAGATCAATGCCCTCCGTGCTTCCGCCCAAGAGCTCATCCAGAGCTATCAGGTGGCCGAAGAGAGCGGAGCCAAGGCCAAGGTGCAGGACACCTCGGGGGATTCCCCTCGCACCATCACCGATGACGGCCGGACCAGCAGCATGAGCCTGCGGGACCTTGTGGACCGCCGCCGCTGATTCCCAGACCATTCATCATTCATTTAACGACGATCAAACCCAGTTGGAGGAAGAACACCCGTGAGAGAAATCCTGAGCATCCATGTCGGCCAGTGTGGCAATCAAATCGCAGACCGCTTCTGGCGTCTCGTTTTGCGTGAACACGGCCTTACCGAGTCCGGCACCCCCAAGGCCGGTGCCAATGTCGCCGCTAATGCCAACATGGAAGTCTTCTTCCATAAGGTGCGTGAAGGCAAATACATCCCCCGCGCCGTCCTCATCGATCTCGAACCCGGCGTCATCGCCCGTATCGAAGGAGGAGACATGGCACAGCTCTTCGACGAAAGCAGTATCGTCCGCAAGATCCCCGGTGCCGCCAACAACTGGGCACGTGGTTACAACGTCGAAGGTGAACGCATCATCGACCAGATCATGAACGTCATCGACGCCGCTGTGGAGAAGACCAAGTCTCTCCAAGGCTTCCTCCTCACCCACTCCATCGGTGGCGGTTCTGGCTCCGGCCTCGGCTCGCTCATCTTGGAGCGTCTTCGCCAAGCTTATCCAAAGAAGAAGATCTTCACCTTCTCCGTGGCCCCTTCACCCGTCATCTCCGATTCCGCCGTTGAGCCTTACAACGCCATTTTGACCCTCCAGCGCATCCTCGACAACGCCGATGCCGCCGTCCTGCTCGATAACGAAGCCCTCTTCCGCATCGCCAAGGCCAAGCTCAATCGCAGCCCGAACTACATGGACCTCAATCACATCATCGCTCTCATCATGAGCAGTGTGACCGCCTCCCTGCGCTTTCCCGGCAAGCTCAACACCGATCTCAGCGAGTTCGTCACGAACCTCGTTCCGTTCCCGGGCAATCACTTCCTCACCGCCTCCTTCGCCCCCATGCGTGGTCCAGGCCAGGAAGGTCAGGTGCGCATCAATTTCCCCGATGTCGCCCGCGAAACCTTCTCTCAGGATAACTTCACCGCCGCCATCGACTGGCAAAACGGCGTCTATCTCTCCGCCTGCGCCCTTTTCCGTGGCGATGTGAAGGCCAAGGAAGTCGAAGAAAACATGGCGGCCATTCGCAAGACCCTCAACTTCGCCTCCTACGTCCCCACTGGCGTGAAGCTCGGCGTGGCTGATACCGCTCCTGAAGGTTTCGCCTCCTCTGGCCTCGCCCTTGTCAACCACACTGGCATTGCCGCCGTCTTCGAGCGCCTCATCGCGAACTTTGACATCATGTTCGACAATCATGCCTACACCCACTGGTATGAAAACGCCGGCGTCAGCCGCGATATGATGGCCACCGCTCGTAACACCATCGCCAACCTCGCCAAGTCCTACCGCGACGCCAGTTAAGCATGGATGCCACCCTTGAGCGCCAGATTGCTACCGCCTCCCGTAGTGTCGAGGAGGCCCGCCGTCTGGCGTATCACGATCCAGTGCGCATCGGCGGCCTCGTCGAGCAGATCAGCGTTCTCGCCGATCTCCGTCAGAAAGAGGGAGACTTCCGCAAGGCTGAATCCCTCTACCGCGAGGCCCTTTTCCGCGCCCAGGAAAGCCGCAAAAACGACGCCGATCTCCTCACCGGTATCTTCAGCCTCCTCGCCCATCTTTACGATCGTTGGGGCCGCATGGATCAGGCCGCCGAATTCTACGAAAAGGCGCTCCACATCAGCGAAGACAGCGGCCTCGGCGAAACCGAAAAGGTTGCCACCATCAAAAACAACCTCGCTATGATCTTTAAGCAGCTCCGCGAGCACGACAAGGCGGAGCGCTACTACCTCGAAGCTCTCGAAACCTTCCAAAAGATCGATGGCGAGCAATCCTCCCGCGTTGCTTCCGTGTACAACAACCTCGGCGTCCTCTACTACGCCAAACTTGATGTCGATCGTTCCCAGGGCATGCACGAGCGGGCACTCACCATCCGCCAAAGCCTCAACGAAGGCCAGATGGACCCCGCTGATCTCTCGCAAACCTTCATCAACCTCGCCGCCGTGTATAAAGCCAGTGGCGACTTCCAAAAGGCAGAAGCCAGCATCGATCGCGCCAAGCGCCTCCGTGCCGGCCTGAACGGTTTCCATCCCAATCCCCGCCGTTCCGCCTCGCTGCTCGTCGATAAGAACGTCTGATTTGTCCCCAAAACCTAGTTGAGGTTGGCTGAGTTGGACTTCAAGACGCTGGGTTTGAATAGTGGATCACAGAATCCATTTCGCGCTCTCTCACGAACTGGCACGAAAGCTCCGCCATACCCTGTGCGTATGTTTTCCCGAGTTTTCCAAACCCACCATGCCCAAATCCCCCCTCATCTCGCTGACCTGCGCGGCCTTCGCCTCCTCGTTCCTTCATGCCCAGGAAGGCGGCGAAAAGATCACTTACAATGACCACATCCGCCCGCTCCTGGAGAACAAATGCTTCTCCTGCCACAACCCGGACAAAAAGAAGGGTGACCTCGATCTCACCAGCTTTGCCGGTTTGATGACCGGTGGTGGCGGCGGTGCCGTCGTCGATCCCGGCAATGTGGATGGCAGTCGCATCTGGACCACTTGCGTCAAGAAAGAGGAGCCGTTTATGCCGCCGGAAGGTTCACCGCTTTCGCCGAAGGATTGTGACCTCCTCGCAGCCTGGGTGAAGGGCGGCGTGCTGGAGACGAAGTCCTCCATCGCCAAAAAATCGGCCAAGCCGAAGGTGGACATGGCCGTGGCCGTCACCAGCGGCAAGCCGGAAGGCCCCATCGCCAAGCCTGAGCATGTGCTGCTGGAACCCGTCGTCGTCACGCCGCGCACCACGGCACTCACCGCGATGGCTTACAGCCCGTGGACCTCTCTTTTCGCTGTCGCCGCGCCGAAGCAGATCCTGCTTTACGATACCGAGTCACGCCAGCTCGTGGGCATTTTCCCCTACACGGAAGGTTACGCCCGCACGCTTCAGTTCAGCGGCAATGGCTCACTGCTCGTCATGGGCGGTGGCCGAGCGGGCAAAAACGGCCATGCCATCGTTTGGGACGTGAAGACAGGCAAACGCATCACCGAAGTGGGCAAGGAGTTCGATCAGGTGCAGGCAGCTGACATCTCGCCGGATCACAAGCGGATCGCTCTCGGCAGTCCGTCGAAGAAGGTGAAATGCTACGACACCTCCACCGGTGAAGAACTTTACGTCATCAATAAACACACCGAGTGGATTCTCGGCACGAAGTTCAGCCCCGATGGCGTCCTGCTCGCCACCACCGATCGCAACGGCAACGTCATGGTTTGGGAAGCCGAAAACGGAGGTGAATTCTACATCCTCGGTCAGCACAAAGCCGCTGCCAACGACGTCGCCTGGCGTGCCGATTCGAACCTCCTCGCCTCCTGCTCCGCTGATGGCACCATCATGGTGTGGGAGATGAACGAGGGCAAAAAGGTCAAGGACTGGGCCGCTCATGGCGGTGGCGTGCAGAGCGTCTCCTTCACGCCCGATGGTAAGCTCGTCTCTTCCGGCAACGACGGCCTCGTCCGCGTCTGGGATATCAATGGCAACAAACTCGCCGAGGCTCCCAGCCAGGGAGACATCGTCACGAAAGTCGTCGCGGGCTTTGATTCCAAGTCCGCCGTCTCCGCCAACTGGCGCGGCGAGATCATTCAGTGGAACTTTGGCGTCACTTCGCTCATCGAGGCCACTCGCTATGTCAGCAATCCCTCGCTCATCGCGCAACGCATCGTGCAGGCGGAGCAACGCATGGCCGAACTGACCACGAAGCTGCCCTCACTCCAGGCTGCCATCACGAAGGCCGATGCGGATGTCAAAACGCGTGAAGCATCTCTCGCCAAAGTCCGTGCCGAGGTGGCTGAGGACGACCGCCGTAGCAAAGCCTACCCAGGCGAAATCGCGAATGACGAGAAAGCTCTCTCCGCCCTCAAGGCTGCTCGTGAGAAGGCCGTGAAGGACAAAGAGGCCCGCAATGCCGCCATCAAAGCCTACGCGGAAAAGGCCGCCAAGATCGCCGCGCAGGAAAAAGACCTCGCTCCCGCTGCTGCTGAGGCCGCAAAACTGCCAGCCGCTGATAAAGCCATCGCGGATGCCAATGCCGCTCTCGAAGCCGCGAAGAAAGATCCTGCCAAGCAGCCGCAGGTGAAGGACTTTGAAGCCAAGCTGGCAGCCGCGAAGGCTGCCCAGCAAAAAATCGCTCCAAACAAGGCCAAGGCCGATCAGCTCACCGCAGCCATTGCCAAGGTAAAAGCCGAACTCGGTGCCGCTCCGGCTCCCGTGGCTGATTTGGATAAACTGATCGCGGAGACGGACGCGAAGATCAAGGCCACCACCGAATCCCTCACCGCCAAGAAGGCACTGTTGCCGAAATTGCCCGCTCTGGTCAAAGC
>JBEIGR010000036.1:0-17913 GCA_040381795.1 Verrucomicrobiaceae bacterium
ACTCCAGTGACAGGCGCGGGCATGGTGTGCTCTCTTTCTATCGCAATGTCCTCCCCTGACAAACTCAATCTCCAAGACCTGCGCGTGAGCTATGATCTCGACGTGCTGCTCGAATCCAATACGCCCGCCGATCCGGTGGAGCTTTTCAAACTGTGGTTCAATGATGCCCTGGCGCACCAGCTCCCCGAGCCAAACGCCATGCAACTGGCCACCGCCACGCCTGACGGCACACCGAATGTGCGCACGGTGCTGCTCAAAGGCATCGACGAGCGCGGCTTCCAGTTTTTCACCAACTACGAAAGCGCCAAAGGCCGCGATCTGGCGGCGAATCCGCGTGCCGCTGCCTGTTTCCTTTGGAATGAGCGGCACCGCCAGGCCATCGTGCGCGGCACGGTGAGCAAACTGCCGCATGAGGAGGCGCAGGCCTACTTTGCCTCGCGTCCGGCGGGTCATCAAATCGGTGCCTGGGCCTCGGCGCAGAGCCAGATCATCCCGGATCGTGCATGGCTGGACAACCGTGCGGCTGAGTTTGAGGCCAAATTCGGCAGCGATGTCCCGTGTCCGCCGTTTTGGGGGGGCTACACCATTCTGCCGAGCGAGATCGAGTTCTGGCAAGGCCGCACCAGCCGCCTGCATGATCGCCTTGTCTATACCAAAGAAGGCGGCGTGTGGGTGAAGAAGCGGATGAGCCCGTGAGGCTCAATCCAAGTGCTTAGTTCTCAGTGCTCAGTGAATTTCCAAACTGAGCACTTGGCCCCGAAGACAATGCAAGTCCACGCCAACGGCTGCGTTCACGCTGGCCATGCACCGCCTCTTTGTTTTCCTCTTCGCCCTCTGCTCTTCGCTCTATGCGGCGAAGCCCAACGTGATCGTCATCCTCAGCGATGACCTCGGCTGGGGCAGTGTGGGCTGTTACGGGGCGAATCCTGAGCTGGTGAGCACGCCGAACATCGACCGGCTCGCGAAGGAAGGCCGACGCTTCACGGATGCGAATACGACGTCGTCGGTGTGCTCGCCGACGCGGTATGCGCTGATGACGGGGCGCTACTGCTGGCGCACTTCATTGATCAGCGAGGTGCTGGGCACCACGGCACCGCTGCACATCGAGACGACTCGGATCACGGTGGCGTCGATGTTGAAACAACAGGGCTACAATTGCGCGGCGGTCGGCAAATGGCATCTCGGCTACGGCACGGCGGAGAAGTGTGATTACACGAAGGAGTTGAAGCCGGGGCCGCTGGAAATTGGTTTTGATTACCACTTTGGCGTGCCCGCGAATCACGGCGATCTCAGCGGTGTGTATGTCGAGGATCACTGGGTCTATGGTTTGAATAAAGAAAGCCCGACCTCGCCGAGTCCGCCGTATGTCACGATGGGTCAGCAGAAGGGAAAACCGACCAAAACGCTCGATTTGAACGCTCCGAAGCGTGTGGATGAAAACGTGATGGGAACGCTCACCGACAAGCTGGTGACGTGGATCGGCCAGCAAAGCGCGGAGAAGCCGTTTTTCGTCTATTTTACACCGGTGGCCGTGCATAACCCGATCACGCCTTCAAAGGCGACCGCAGGCAAAAGCAAAGGCGGGCCGTTTTGCGACTTCATCAGCGATCTGGACCTCAGCGTGGGCCGTGTGCTCGCGGCGCTGGACAAACAAGGCCTCGCGGAAAACACGTTGGTGCTCTTCAGCAGCGACAACGGCGGCGTGAACAAGCCGGAGAACGCCAACCTCGTGCAAACCGATGCGCAGAAGGCTGGATTGAAGCCCGTGGGGCCGTTTCGCGGTGGGAAGCATGATGTGTGGGAAGGCGGTTTCCGTGTGCCTTACCTCGTGCGCTGGCCCGGCCATGTGCCCGCAGGCACGGTATGCGATGAGACGATCAGCATCGTCGATACGCTCGCCAGCATCGCCACGATCACAGGTGCCGCTTTGCCAAAGGCCAGTGAAGGTGCGGAGGACAGTCACGATGTATCCAAAGCCTGGCTCGGCGAAAAATACGAAGGCCCTCTGCGGCCTGATGTGATCGTCCACAGCGCCGATGGCAATTTCGCCATCCGCAAAGGCAGCTACAAATGGATCGAAGGCATTCCTGCCGATGACGTGAAGCCTGCAGCGAAAAAAGCGCATGCGATTCAGTTCAAACCGCAGCTCTATGACCTGAAAGCCGACATCGCCGAGGCGAGCGAAGTTTCCACGAAGCATGCGGATGTGGTCAAAGACCTCGCAGCCTTGCTCAATCGCTACCGCGACGGTGGTTACAGCCGCGAGTTGCCTCCAGCGGGTGTGAAGCCGAAACCGGCTTTTGCCTCGCTGCCGCCGCTGGCGAATGCGGAGCCGCTCGATCTCACAAAATTTAAAGGATGGGCGCTGCGAGATGGATCGATGTTTGGCAAAGCGGGTGACAAAGGCGCAACTCTCACCGGTCCGGTTTCGCTCAAAGATGGCGTGCTCGAATTCCAACTCCTCCTCGGCGAAGCAGATAGGCACTCGCTGCGCATTCACACCGCCGGAAACAAGCAAAGCTACCGGGTGGTGCTCTCGCATGCAAATCTCGACATCGCCATCAATCCGCCGACGAAGGACCAGGAGACGATCCAGCTCGGTAAACAGCGTGTGAAGTTCAAATCGAGCGAGTGGCAGACGTTGCGCCTCACTTTCAAAGGTGAGGAACTCACCGCCGAATTCGCCGGCGTCACTTTGAAGGTTCAACACGCCGTTTTGGCGGAAGAGAAGGCTCAGCTCAACTTCATCGCCTTCGAGGGCGAAGTGGGCGTGCGGGATGTGAAGCTGGCGAAGTGATCTGAGTGTCCTTATTGATCGGAATGACGGGGCTCACTTCGCTGCTGCTTTGAGGCTGAAGTCGTCGTATTCGACATCGACGGCGTTGGTGGTGAGGCTGACGAGGGATTTGGTGTCGTGGGTGATGCCGGGGGAGGTGAAGGAGCCGGCTTCCTGGCCGTCGATGCTCACGCGGAGGGTATCGCCCTCGGTGGTGACGACGAGGGTGTGCCACTCGTTGAGGGCGAGCTTGGCGGGGAAGCGCTTCTGCTTGGCGGCGAGCATCTTTTTCTCTTCCTCGGTGAGTTGGTTGGCCTTTTTGCGGTCGTAGAGGCCGCCGCTGAGGTCAAAGCCGCCGGTTTTGGCATCGGCGATGTTCACGCCAGCCGGTGAGATGGTGGCCTGGCAGATGTGGCCGGCGTGGGAGCCTTTGTAGCCCTTGTCATCGAACCACACGTTGAAGCTTTTCGCCTTGCCGCTGGTGAAGCGGAACTTCACGGAGACCTGGAGATCTTTTTCCCCGTCGAATCTGATGTTGTCCACGGCGCTGTGATCGGAGGTGGGCGCGGTGATGCCCACGAGCACGCCGCCTTTGACGACGCTGGAGCTTTTGTAATGTCCCCAGCGCGGGCCGAAACCTTCGGCGGAGAAATCATCGGCGAAAATGACACGCGAGTAATCAGCAGCGAAAGTGGTGGAGGCGAGCAGGGCGAGGGTGAGGAGGGATTTCATGAAGGGGGTGGAACGTCGGCAGTGCCGGGAGCTATCAATCGCTTGGGCGCGAAAATCCCTTCTTGCCTTCGCGGCGGACTTTCAGGCATGCTGAGGACTCATGTTGCGTTTCCTTTTGCTCCTTACTCTCTGCTCCACCCTCGCTGCGGTGGAGCGTCCGAATATCCTGTGGCTCGTCGCGGAGGATTTTGGGCCGCATTTGGGCTGCTATGGCACGAAGCAGGTCTCGACGCCGGTGCTGGATGGGCTGTCAAAGGAGGGGATGAGGTTCACCCGCTACTTCACGACGGCTCCGGTGTGCTCGCCGAGCCGCAGTGCCTTTAACACGGGGATGTTTCAAACGACGATCGGAGCGCACAATCATCGCAGTCATCGCGATGATGGTTATACGCTGCCGGCGGGGGTGAAGCTGATCAGTGAGCGCATGCGGGAGGCGGGTTACTTCACGGCGAATGTGAAGGAAATGCCACCGGAGGCGGGCTTCAAAGGTTCGGCGAAGACGGATTGGAATTTCTCGGCTCCGGCGAAGCCTTTCGATTCGGCGAGCTGGGATGATTTGAAGGCGCACCAGCCTTTCTACGCGCAGGTTAATTTCCAGGAGACGCACCGCACCTTTCACGCTCCAGCGCATGCGGACCCGTCGAAGGTGGAGGTGCCGCCGTATTATCCTGATCATGAGATCACGCGGAAGGACTGGGCACAGTATCTCGATGCGGCGACGGAGCTGGATCGGAAGATCGGCAAAATCGTCGAACTGCTGAAGCGCGATGGTTTGTTTGAGAACACCGTTATCTGCTTCGTGGGAGACAACGGCGCGGCGCATGTGCGGGCGAAGCAGTTTTGTTATGAGGAAGGTCTGAGCGTGCCCTTCATCCTGCGTTGGCCGTCGGGCGTGAAGGCTCCGGTGGGTTTTGAGGCGGGTCAGGTGAGTGATCGCTTGCTCATGAGCCTTGATTTGACCGCCACCTCGCTGTCGTGGGCGGGCATCACGAAGCCGAAGGGCATGCAGGGGCAGGTTTTCGTGGGCGAGAAGGCGGAAGCGCCGCGTGAGTATGTCTTTGGTGCTCGCGACCGCTGCGACATGACGGTGTTCCGTCTGCGCACGGTGCGGGATGCGCGTTACCGCTACATTCGGAACTTTACGCCCGACCGTCCTTTTCTCCAGCACAACGAGTACAAGGAGAAGCAGTATCCAGTGTGGAATCTGATCAAGGAACTGGCCGCGCAGGACAAGCTGACACCGGAGCAGGCCGTATTGGCGGCTCCAACGATGCCTGCCGAAGAGCTTTACGATCTCGAATCGGACCCGCATCAGATCAAGAACCTGGCGACATCGAACGCGCTGGAGCATCGCGCCGCGCTGGAGCGTCTCAGCGGCGTGCTCAGCGCCTGGATCGAGCAGACGAATGATCAGGGCCGCATCCCTGAATCGGAGGCGGTGATTCAGAATCAAGGCGCGACGAAGCTGGTGGAGGTGAAGAAGAAAGGGAAGGGGAAGAAGAAGTGATGAAGTGCTCCGTGCTCAGTTTGATGCTGGCAGCTTCAGCGATGGCGGGCGAGTGGCCGCGTGAGCTGAAGGCCTTTCGCGGCACGACGCCGAAGGTGGATGGTGTGATCGAAGCAGAGGAGTGGAAGGATGCGACGCAGTTTGAAGGCATGGAAGGATGGGTGGCGCAGTTCATGCCGACGACGCGGAAGGAGGATCTCTCGCTGACGGGTTGGGTGAAGTATGATGCGGCGAGGTTGTTCTTTGCCTTCCGCGTGACGGACGATGTGCTCTACGGCATCGAAACGGATCGCTGGCTGCCGGAGAAGAATCCGAAGGCGCATGAACTGACTCGCGAGGGCTGGCCGTGGTTCGGTGATGAGATGGAACTCCTGATCAATGCCTCGAACACCTGGAAGGCGGATGAGAACGCAGCGGGTAATGGCTCGTCGTGGCAGATGGTGTGCAACGTGACGAAATCGCGGCTCGGTGGCGTGGGGAAGGGCGGCTTGCTCGAAGGTGAACCTCGGGCGAATGCGGTGGCGTGGGCCACTTACCAACAATGGATCGAAAGCGGCGCGATGGAGGCCGTGGCGAAGGTTTTGCCGGAGGGAAAGGGTTACATCATCGAGTGGGCGATCCGCTTTGATCCGTGTCTAGAAGTCTCACCGGGGCGGTTTTTCACGCCGGGGACTTCCGAGGTGAAAATGGGGCTGAACCTTGCCGTGGGGGATCTGGATGAGAAAGATAAGGGCACGGGCAATTTCGGCAATTTTCACCACGAGGACTGGTTTGCGGGCGAGAAGAACAAGCGCACGAACGTGAAGCAGTGGGGCACGCTACGGCTGATGCCGGAGGGGTGAAGGTGGCAAGGAGCGGCACTTGCCAAGTGCCGATGGGAAACGGGACTTGGCAAGTCCCGCTCCTTGTGGGTTACGCACCGCCGAGGATGGCCTCGATCATGTGCAGAGCGTGCGCATTCGGCTTCACGTCATGCACGCGGATGATGCGGGCACCGTGCTCGCGGGCGTAGGCGGTGAGGGCGATGGTGGGCCAGTGACGATCTGCCATGTCGATGCTGTGAAGCACTTTGCCGATCATGGATTTCCGCGAGACGCCGATGAGCAGGGGGCGGTCGCCAATGGCGAGCTGCGGGAGATGGCGGAGGAGGCTCAAGTTGTGCTCCAGGGTCTTGCCGAAGCCGAAACCCGGATCGAGGGCGATGCGCTCGGGGGCAATGCCATCGGCGGTGAGGATGCGGAGACGTTCCTCAAGGTAGGCACGAACCTCGGTGACGACGTTTTCGTAATGCGGCGTGGTCTGCATGGTCTGCGGATCGCCGATCATGTGCATGGCGACGAGGCCGCATTCCCTCTCGGCGGCGAGGCGGACCATGGCGGCATCGCCACGGAGGCCGGTGACGTCGTTGATGATGTCCGCCCCGGCATCAAGGGTGGCGCGGGCAACGGAGGCCTTCATCGTATCAATGGAGATGAGCACCTGGCTTTGGGAACGAAGGGCACGGATTACGGGCAGCACGCGGCGGAGTTCCTCGGCCCCACCCACCGGCTCGGCACCGGGCCGGGTGGATTCGCCGCCGATGTCGAGGATGTCCGCCCCATCGGCGACCATGGCGAGCGCATGCTCCACGGCACGGCCGGGATCGGCGAAGCGTCCGCCATCGGAAAAACTATCCGGTGTGACATTGACGATGCCCATGATGAGGCCGCGCTGCGTGAGATCGAGAGTGCGGGAGCCGATGCGCCAGGTCATGAGGGGGGATGAAGAGGATGTTATTTCGACTCTTCGCGAGCTTTCTTCCAGGTGAGAGCTGCCCTGATCGACCCGTGCGAAACGGCCACTCTGGAGAATGAGAGGGTTACTTCTTGAAGCGGGTGTTGTATTGCTCTTCCAGCTTCTCGAAGCGTGCCCGAAGATCGCCGAGATCCTGCTCGGCCAGCTCGGCGGAGCCGCTGACGTTTATGCCGAGAAACCGTTCTAGCATCTGAATCTTACCCGCCCATTCACCGCACGCCAAACCCTCGGCACGGCCTTCATTTAGGCCTTCGACGCGGCCTTCATTGCGGAGTTTTTGGGCGAGGGACATGGCTTCGATTTGCAGTTTCGGTGACGCGGAAAGGCTACGGGAGATGCTTTCTACGTCAAGATGGATGTCAATATGCACCGCGTAGAGCAGGCAGCGGCGAAAGAGGTCCTCCTTCAAGAGCAACGTCACCTCCACGTCACCTTGGGCGATCCATTCGAAGAACTCCATCAGCCGCTTTTCACGCGCTGCTTTCATCAGTTGCAGGATGACCTGCATCTGCGGGTGCCCCTCCTCTTTGGCCGGATCAAACTGCGTCAGATCTAGTAGCCCATGTTCGAAGGTGGGCAGATAGGGGTGCAGCAGCTCTTCGAGATCGTCCGGCAGGGCGAATAGATCGCGAAACTGCGTACTCACTGTCCATCGCTCTGGTCCCTGATGCAGCACAAAGGGCAGCACTGGCGGCAGCGGCAGCGGCAGCCCGTGCGTCTCCACATGATGCCGCAGCACCTCGACCACATAGCAGAGCAGTCGCAATGGCATCAGCGGGTCCACGCTCGTCTGATGCTCCAGCAGCAAGTAGAGCATCACCTCGCGCCCGGCGATCTTTACGGTGTAAAGCAGATCCGTATGTGATTGTTGGAGATTCTGCCGCACGAAGGAGGCTGGCTGCAACTCAAGCGTGCTCCAGTCCGCTGCGGCGACGATGTCAGAAGGCAGATGCCCTTGGAAGAACGCGGCCGCGTTGGCTGGATCAGAGAGCATGCGGCGGGCAAAGGCATCATGCGGCTGCGAGGCGAGTTCCTGCTCGAAATCGTTCATCTTTCCACCCAAGGCTTCGTTTCGTTGCTTTCAAGCGGTCTTGCGGTGGCACCACCATCTGCCAAATCGGTCTCGGTTGGCGAGTCTTCAGTTTCAGCGGGGCGTTCGGGAGCTTTCGCGAGGAGAAAGCGATCGATGCCGGCGAGGTCGCGGACGACTTGGATGTCGCGATAGCCGAGGGAGGTGGCTTTTTCGGCGATGGCGGGGCTTTGATCGTGGGCGTGCTCGATGGCGATGAGGCCCTCCGGCGAAAGATGCGCGGGGGCATCCTCCAGGAAGCGGAAGATGATCTCCGTGCCGATGGGGCCGCCATCGAGGGCGAGCTGCGGATCACGGCGCACCTCGCGGCTGAGCGTGGCGATCTCGGCCCGCGGGATGTAGGGCAGATTCGCGACGATGAGATCGAAGGTGCCGGTGATTTTTTCAAAAATATCGCTGCGCACCGTCTGGATCGTGGCGGTGGGGGCGATGCGGGAGATGTTCAGCCGGGCGAGATCGAGTGCGTCCTCGCTCACATCAGCGAGAATAGCCGCAGAGCCAGTGGCGAGGGCGAGCGAGATACCAAGGCAGCCGGAACCAGTGCCCACATCGAGCAGACGGACGGGTTTGGCCGCAGCGAGGCGTTTGAGGATGATTTCGACGAGGTATTCCGTCTCCGGCCGCGGGATGAGGCCACGGTGGTCGCAGATGAATTCGTGATCGCAGAACTCGACAGTGCCGAGCAGGTGCTGGAGCGGTTCGCCTTCGCCACGACGGCGCAGAAGGTCACGCAGCGGGGCGAGATCCGCCTCGGGGATGATTTCAGCGAAACGAAGGTAGAGGTCCAGGCGGCGGCAGCCGAGGATGTGGGCGAGGAGGTGCTCCATGGTGAGCCGTGGCTCCTCGACGCCCTTTTTGTCGAGGTAGGCGGCGCCGGAGGTGAGGACTTCGAGGAGCGGTTTGGAGGCAGGATTCAAGGCTACCGGTGTTTTGCCGCCTTCTGAGGCATGAGTCACGCCAAAAATTGAGTGTGGCAGAATGGGGAGGTACTGTCTAATCTCTCCTCATACCCTTATGAATCCTCAGCAGCCCGGAAATCCCTCCAATCAGCCTCAGCAGCCGCATCCCGGTGCCACGCAGCCGATGCCGCAAGGCTACCCGCAGATGCCTCCGGGCTACATGCCGCCTCCCGGCTATCCACCGCAGATGCCAGGCATGCCCATGGGCTATCCACAGGGCTATCCCATGCCGCAAGGCTATCCGCAGATGCCTCCGGGTTACATGCCGCCTCCTGGATACCCACAGATGCCGCAAGGCTATCCTCAAATGCCACCCGGCTATGCCCAGATGCCTCCGGGATATCCGCAGATGCCCGGCATGATGCCGCCGCCCACGATGCCGATGCCCGCCGTGGCTCCACCGCCTGCACCAGCCGCCACACCCGCCCCAGCGTCACCCGTGCCCGCCGCGCCGACCGTGGCCGCGATCCCTGCGCAGGCCGTTCCCGATGATGCCGCACATCACCACGGTGAGTTTGGTCCCATGGAGGTGTTTCATCCCGAGGCCGCTCATCACATCGAACCCGCCAAGCCGCAAAACGCCTTCGTGAAGATGTGGAAGAAGGTCGGCGGCGGTTCGCTCACGCTTTCGATCTTTGTCCACGCAGGCATCCTCATTGCCATGGGCCTCATCGTCGTGGCGCAAAAGATGCAGGAGAAGCAGGTCGATTTCCTCCCCGGCGGCGGCACCCAGCAGGGCGCGGCAGCCAGCCAGGATCTCCAGCACAAGGTGCAGCAGAAAAAACGCAGCAGTATCTCGAAGACCACGCCGATGAAGAAGATCGTCACGACGAGCGTGAACGCGGATATTTCCCTGCCGGAAGCCCCGCCAGATGCGCTCGATATTCCTGATGCCACCAGCATGCTCGGTGGTGGCTCGATGGGCAGCGGCGGTTTCGGCGGAGCTGGAGCCGGTGGCGGCTTTGGCAAAGGCATCGGCATGGGTGGCGCGAATGGTTTCGTGAGCCTGCCACCTTCGATGCGCAGCCGATGCAGCACGCAGGAGCGCCTTGAGAAGCTCCGCCAGAACGGCGGGAGCCCCGAATGCGAACAGGCGGTGAGTGCCTCACTCGAATGGCTCAAAGGAAAACAAAACCCTGATGGTTCCTGGGGCCGCAACAACAAGTGCGCCATGACCGGCCTCGCGCTGCTGTGCTATCTCGGTCGCTGCGAGACGCCCGATTCTCCTTTCTACGGCGACAATGTCACCCGGGGCATTCTCTTCCTCATCGAGACGCAGAAGAAACATCCGAAGAAGCTCTTCAGCGAATCCACCAAGGGCAACGCGCCTGTTTATGAGCACGGCATCGCCGCTTACGCTCTCGGTGAAATGTACACCCTGGCCCGTCTTGGCTCGAAATCGCTGCCAGGCATGCGTGAAGCCTTCGAGCAGGGCGTGAAGATCATCATCGACAACCAGCAGGACAGCGGAAGCTGGGTGTATGATCAGGAAACTGGCTTCTATGCTGACAAAAAGAGCCGCGAAGATCTTTCGGTGGCCGGCTGGCAATTCCAGGCCCTCAAGGCCGCTAAGAACACCAAACTCAAGATCGCTGGTCTTGATTCTGCGGTGAAAAAGCTCGTGGATTACCTCGAAGCCAAGCAGACGAAGGATGGTGGCTTTGGCGTGGCGAATCGTGATGCGCACTACAACCAATGGTCTCTCTCCGGCGTGGGCATTCTCGGGCTTCAGACCATGGCCCATGGAGGAAAGACCACCGCGGTGAAGAAGGGGCTCAAGTTCCTGCAAGAGTTCCTCACCGCCGAGCCGCTCGATTGGAACAAGAACTGCAATCTCTACTGCTGGTACTACTACACCCAGGCCTTCTTCCAGGCAGGCGGCGAAGAATGGAAGTTCTACAACCAGCAGTTCCTCCCGCAGATCCTCAGTGCCCAGCAGCCCGATGGCTCCTTCAAGGCGGGCCGCCCCAACTGGCCTGCTGGCGATGCCAGTGACCCGATCTACCGCCAAACGCTCTGCACTCTTCAGCTCGAGGTCTTCTACCGCTACCTCAAGGTCGGCGACCGCGAGGAGGAGAGCTTCTTCGATAAGTAGCTGAATCAATCCAACACGAACGAAAAAAGGCCAGGAGCTAAACTTCCTGGCCTTTTTCTTGTTCTCGTCTGCATATTTTGAGCCCGCAGGATCAAACCGGCCGCAGCACGCTCTTCACCACCTCTCCCTTGTGCATCTTTTCGAAGGCCTCGTGCCATTCAGTGACGGGCCACACGCCGCCGATGATCGGCTTCACATCAAACTGGCCGCTGCTCATGAGGGCGATGACGCGCTCCCAGATGGGCCAGTTGTGGCTGAAGCTGCCTTGCAGCGTGATGTTCTTCTGCACGAGCGGGTCCATGTTAAAGCCGAGAGGTTGAGGGCCCCAGCCGACTTTGGAAATCCATCCGGCAGGACGAACGATGTCGAGGGCGATCTTGAGCGTGACGCTGGCACCGGCGGCATCAATGACACCATCGCAGCCCAGGCCATCGCGTTCCATGGCCCAGGGCTTCGCATCGCCGATGATGACTTCGCAGCCGTAATGCTTGCGAGCGAGTTCCAAACGATGCGCATCCTGTTGCAAGCCTACGATGGCCACTTGAGCACCACATTGTTTTGCCATCGCCGCACAGAGGATGCCGATGGTGCCGGGGCCGAGCACGACCACGCGGTCACCGGGCTCGATGCGGGCATTTTTCACCACCGCATTGTAAGCCACGCAGCAAGGCTCGGTGAGGCAGGCCTGCTCAAACGGCACATGATCTGGGACGTGATGCAAAATGCGGCTCGGCACGCGCACATACTTCGTCATCGCCCCATTCACGCCGTAGCCAAAGCCTTTGCGGGTGCTGTCGAGGTTGTAGAGGCCGCGACGCGTCATCGGGTTGTCTTTGGAAATGATCGCCGCCGTCTCGGAGACGACGCGGTCGCCCTCTTTCCAGCCTTCAACGTCGTTGCCGACTTCGATGATGTGCCCGCCAAACTCATGGCCGAGCACGACCGGATAATTCACCGGCCAGGAGTGATCGGAGGTCCACTGATGCAGATCGGAGCCGCAAACGCCCACATTGGCGACTTCGAGGAGCACGTCCTCAGCGCCGATGGTCGGCTTTTCGATCTCACGGATTTCGACGGAGCCCTTTTCAGGCGCGAAGTTAACGACGGCGGCGGATTTCATGGGGTGAAAGGAGTTGGGTTCAGTAATTCGTGGTCATTCGTTCACATTCCTTCTTCATTCGCGTTGAAAAAAGATTCCGGCTGCTGCCCTCGAACGATCCTCTGCCGCTTCAACTGGGTGTTCTTGAAGTTGATGATCAGGCCTGCCTTCAAGCCAGAGATGCGCAGGTAATTCAGCATTTGGGCGACTTCATTCTCACCAATGGCGTCGGTGGACTTCACATCGATAAGGAAGCTTCCACTCACGGTGATGTCCGGGATGCAATCCCCAACAGGCTGGCCGCAATAGAGGATGGGGTAGGGCTTCTGAGCTTCAACGCGGAGGCCTTTGTTCCGCATGGTGATCACGAGAGCGTTTTCATACGGCTTTTCGCGGAGGCCCGGACCGAGCACGTTGTGAACATGCATGGCGCAGCCGATGATGGCAAAGCTGTCGTCTTGGAAGGGCATGTTCAGATTTTAACGCGAATGACCACGAATGTTAAAGAATGAAAACGAATGGATGCAGTTCATGCGAAAGCGGGAACGTCCCGTGCATGCACAGCCTCGCAGATCATCCTCAGCGAGGCTTCGAGATTGCCATCGGCCGTTTTGAAAGCATCGGCATCAATCGTGAGCGGCGCGCCAAGGACGACCAGTGGTGCGCCGTATTTTGGGCATTGGATCGCCTGCTCCAGGCTCAAACCGCCGACGGCTTGCACAGGCACTTTCACGGCTTGAACGACTTCGCGGAGCTTGTCGAGCGGGCTGGGCATGCGGTGGCCGGCGGCGGCGATGCCACGGCGTTCGTCGTAGCCGATGTGATGAATGATGTAGTCGCAGCCGAGGTCTTCGAGCCATTTGGCACCGGCGACCATGTCTTCGCAGATCATGTTATCGCCCATCACCTTGCAGCCGAAGTCCTTGCCGGCTTTGACGACGCATTTGATCGTCTCGGCGTGCGCACGCGCCATGACGACAACGTGGGTGGCACCAGCCTTGGCCATCATTTCGGCTTCCAAGTAGCCGCCGTCCATCGTTTTGAGATCGGCGACGATTGGCGTGGTCGGGAAGGCCTTTCGCAGCGCACGAACGCCATGCAGACCTTCCGCGAGGATGAGCGGCGTTCCTGCCTCCAGCCAGTCCACCCCGGCCCGCATGGCCAGGGCGGCGGTTTCGAGGGCTTCGTCGATGTTCGTGAGGTCGAGGCTGATCTGGACGATGGGTTTCATGATTGCGCAGCAAAGCAAAGCCGGGCATTCTCGTCACGACAAAGATGATGCGAAATGCGACACCCCTCAAGCCCCTCGACCGTCAGCAGCGATCCACGGCGGTCATCCGGCGCTGGAAGCAGCAGCGGGATGCGTGGATGACCTCGCTGGAGCCCTCGATGTTGTTTCAGCGACTTTTTGATCATCTTCCAGGCGTCTATTTCTTCGCCAAGAACCGCGACGGACATCTCATGTTTGCCAGCCAGGGCTTGCTGCAACGCTATCAGATGCACGACGACTCCGAATTCATCGGACGCACGGATTTCGACATCAATCCCGACACGATGGCGCAGGCCTATGTGGATGACGACAAACGGCTTTTGGCCGGTCAGGCGCGAATCATTGAACGCATCGAGCTGTGGTGGGATCGTCAGGGCATGCCGGACTGGTTTCTCGTGACGAAACTGCCGCTCTACGACCGCCGTGGCCGCGTGCAGGGCGTGATGGGCACGCTTCGCCGTCCCGATGAGGCTGAAAGAAGGTTGCCCGTCTTCCAAACCGTGGCGCAGGCCGTGGAGATCATCCGGCGTGATTTCTCCAAGCCGCTCAAGATCGAAGACATCGCCAAATCCTGTGGCCAATCCGTCCGCCAGCTCCAGCGCCGCTTTCAGAGCGCCTTCGGCATCACCCCGCAGGAGTTCCTCCTCCGCACCCGCGTGCTGGAAGCCACCAAACTGCTCGAACAAAGCACCCTCTCCGCCAACGAAATCGCCACGCGATGCGGCTTCGTCGATCAAAGCAGCTTCTCCCAGCACTTCCGCAAACGCATCGGCAGCTCGCCCGCAACCTACCGGAAGCGGGCGGGAGCGTGAAACGCCTCGCGAGAAGAAATTGAGAACAGACAATTGGAAAACGGCTTCGAGGTCCGTTATCGGACTCTCTCCAACTCGAAACTTTGATCCCAACCATGTCTCCCCAGCAAAAAGCAGAATCCCTCGGCCTCACCTTCGCGAAGCAAGCCCCCGGCTATCTCAATCTCTGCATCCGCAGCGGCAATCAGCTCCTCACCTCCGGCCACGTCAGCGATCTCAAAGGCAAACTCGGAGCCGGCGTCTCGACCGAAGACGGCTACAAAGCCGCGAAGAACTGCGCTGAAAAAGTTCTCCGCTCCGTCTGGGACACCCACGGCACGCTCGACGGCCTGAAAGTCATCAAAGTGCTCGGCTGCGTGAACTCCACGCTCGACTACAGCGACCAGCACCTCGTCATCAACGGCTGCAGCGATCTCCTCCACGAAATCTTCGGCAAAGACGGCGACGGCTACCACGCCCGCAGCGCCCTCGGCTTCGCCCAACTCCCCACCGGCGCCGCCGTTGAGGTCGAGGCGATCTTTGAGATCAAGGCGTGAGTGTGGTGCAGTCCTCTGGACTGCCTCTTCCTGATCAGCCCGGAGGGCTGAACCAGACTCTCTCCTCGCCGCTCCTTGCGCCCTATCCTGTGGGAAGCTACTCTCCCCGTCCCCCAATGCCCCGCGTCCACATCAAAACCTATGGCTGCCAGATGAACGAGCGCGACACCGAACAGGTGTCGCAGATGTTCACCGAGCGCGGCTACACCATGACGGCGACCGACATGGACGCCGATGTCGTTTTGATCAACACTTGCTCCGTGCGGGATCAGGCCGAGCAGAAAGCAATGGGCAAAATGGGCATGGTGCGCCGTCGGCGCATCCCGCTTGTCACTGGCTTCATGGGCTGCATGGCGCAGAGCCGTGGCAGCGAGCTGGTGGACAAGGCGAAGGTCGATCTCGTCGTCGGCACGCAGAAGTATCACCGCGTCGTCGATTACGTCGATGAGATCATCCGCGCCAAAGAGGTCAAGCAGATGGATGAGGAGCGCTTTTCCATTGTCGATGTCGAGGAGGAGGAGCAATCGCAAAACACAATCCGCGATCACACGCTCAAGGAAAAGCAGGCCAGCGCCTACGTGAGCATCATGCAGGGCTGCAACATGAAGTGTACCTTCTGCATCGTCCCTTACACACGCGGCGGTGAGCGCGGCCGCCCCATCGCCGACATCGTGGAGGAGGTGAAACGCCTCGCCGATCGTGGGGTGAAGGAAGTCACGCTGCTAGGCCAGATCGTGAATCTCTACGGCCGGCACGAGTTTCCGGCCGTCGATGGCAAAAGCCCCTTCGTGCAGCTTTTGGAGGCCGTGCATGAGGTGCCCGGCATCCAGCGCATCCGTTTCACCAGCCCGCATCCCATCGGCTACAAAAAGGACCTCATCGAGGCCTTCACCTACCTGCCCAAGCTCGCCGAGCACGTCCACCTGCCCGTCCAAAGCGGCAGCGATGCCATTTTGAAGCGCATGCACCGGCCCTACACCGCCGCGAAGTTCACCGAGCTCGTCCAGCGCATCCGCGCCGCCCGTCCCGACATCGCTGTGACCACCGATGTCATCGTCGGCTTCCCCGGCGAGACCGAAGAGAATTATTTGGAGACGCGCAAGCTCTTCGAAGACCTCCGTTTCGATAACGCCTTCGTGTTTCGTTACTCCAAACGCCGCGGCACCCCCGCCGCCGAGATGGAAGAGGCCATCCAAGTGCCGGAGAAGGTCAAAGAAGAGCGCAATCAAGACCTCCTCGCCCTCGTCAATGACATCGCCCTTCCGATGTACGACCGCCTCGTTGGTCAAGACGTCGAAATCCTCTGCGAAGGTCCCAGCAAGACCAACGAAGCCCGCCTCACCGGCCGCACCGGCAGCAATCGCATCGTCGTCTTCGACGGCAATCCCCAGCGCCACACCGGCGAGATCTTCAAAGTTCGCATCACTGAAGCCGGGCACTTCACGCTGTTTGGTGACCCGGTGTTGAGCTGAATCCAGTTCAGAACAAGGTCCGCGCCTGTTCGGCTGAAATACCTAGCTGCTGCGCAATGGCCTCGTCGCTGGCTCCCTGCTGCTTGAGCATCTTAATCAAGCTCACCAGATAACGCTGCGCCTTGGCCTCCGCATCCTGCGCCTTGGCCTCCGCATCCTGCGCCTTGGCCTCCGCATCCTGCGCCTTGGCCTCCGCATCCTGCGTCTTGGCCTCGGCGTCCTCTTTAGCCGCCAGCGCGGCTGCCGTTTGGGCTTCGGCGTCCTGTTTGGCGGCCAATGCGGCTTCCGTTTGCGCTTCTGCATCTTGTTTCGCAGCCAGAATCATCCGCTGGTCAGCGATCCAGCGGGTTTTCAGCTCCAGGGCGTGTTCTTCATCGGCGGAAAGTCGGGCGGTCTGGGCGATCTCAAAGGCATCGTCGATCTCATCGACCTTGCCGAGACGCTCAGGCACTTGTTCCAGCTCGCCGGCGCGGCCCACAAAGTAGAGCCATTCGTCGGTGAGGCCTCGCAGGTCCTCCAGCTCGCGGTGAAATTTGGGCAGTTCCACGAAGACGAGCTCCACATCCCCTTCGGGGTAGGCGATGAGTTGGTTTTTCTCCGCCAGGATGAAGCGGCTGATGACCTGCCCCTCCAGCTCGGGGAACATGATGAAATCCGTCAGCGTGAGGGCGATGACAGGGTTCAGCAGCCGGTAATCCTGGCCTTTGATGAGCTGGTTGCTGTATTCCTTGGCCGCGTTGTAGAGCACCCGCTTCTCCATGCCGGGGACATTGAGCACCTGCATCTCGATGATCACGTGCTGTCCGTCATCCAGCACCGCCCGCACGTCCAGGTAACTGTCCTTCATGCCCTCCAGCCTGGGGATGCTGTAGGGATCGACGATCTCCAGGCTGGCGATGCGCGGCAGGCCCTCGTAGAGCACGGCGTTCAAGAACGAGCGCAGAATTCCCCGGCTGCCAGCGGAGCCGAAGATTTTCTTGAAAGCGAAGTCGGTCTTAGGATTGATGAATCGCATGCGGGTCGGATTATGCCCTGGTCTTCCGGTTTTGTCCATGAGTTGGAAAGAGAGGCACCTGGGCTTGTGGAGCTTGTCCTACCTCTCGACCCATGAGCACCACCGCTGCACACATCCGTCAAGAGATCGACTGGAACGCTTTTTGGGCCGAACGCCACCGAGCTCGTCCAGCGCATCCGCGCCGCCCGTCCCGAAATCGCCGTGACCACGGATGTCATCGTCGGCTTCCCCGGCGAGACCGAGGAGCAGAACTTGGAGACGCGAAAGCTCTTTGAAGACATCCGTTTCGACAACGCCTTCGTCTTCCGCTACTCCAAGCGCCGTGCCCCCCCCGCCGCCGAGGTGGAAGAGGCCACCCAAGTGCCGGAAAAGGTCAAAGAGGAGCGCAACCAAGACTTCCTCGCCCTCGTCAACGCCATCTCCCTGCCGATGTATGATCGCCTCGTGGGCCAAAACGTCGAAATCCTCTGCGAAAGCCCCAGCAAGACCAACGACCAACGTCTCACCGGCAGCAACCGCATCGTCGTCTTCGACGGTAACCCAGCACGGCATACCGGCGAGATTTTCAACGTCCGCATCACTGAAGCCGGCCACTTTACGCTCTTCGGTGATCCGGTGATCGCCAATTGATGTGCGGGTTGCCCTTTTGGGCGATTTTGAAATGCGCGCGCATCAAGAGGCTTTTCACGCCTCCAGCCGATAACCGATCCCTGGCTCGTTCACGATGCGGGGGCCGCTTTCGCCGAGCTTTTTGCG
>JBEIGR010000037.1:0-17701 GCA_040381795.1 Verrucomicrobiaceae bacterium
ATCGATACCTTCGATTCGAACGAGAGCATGTACGCGAAGCTCAAGGCTGGAGCCACCGGCTACGACCTCGTCTTTCCCACCGCCTACATGATCCAGGTCATGCACGCCGAAGGCCTGCTGCAAAACCTCGATCACGCCAAGCTCCCCAACCTGCCGAACATCGACCCCGCCGTGCTCGCGAAGGTGATCGATACCAAGATGGAGCACAGCGTGCCCTACACCTTCGCCTACGCCGCTCTCGCCATTCGGAAGGATCGGATCAAAGACGCCGAGCCCAGCTACGCCCTGTTTGATCGAGCCAGCCTCGCCGGACGCGTCACCCTCCTCGACGACATGCGTGAGAGCATTGGTGCCGCCCTCAAATCCCTCGGCCACAGCATCAACACGCGTGATGAAGCCCAGCTCGCTGCCGCCCAGGAGGTGCTCATCCGCTGGAAGAAGCAGCTCGCCCGCTTTGACAACGAAGGCTACAAAGCCGGCATCGACTCCGCTGAGTTTCACCTCGTCCACGGCTACAGCGGCGATCTCTTCCAGGTGCAGATGGAGAACCCCAAGGTCGAAATCATCATCCCTCGCGAAGGCGTCACCATCGGCTGCGATGAAATGGTCATCCCCAAGACCGCCAAACAGCCCGCCCTCGCCCACGCCCTCATCAATTTCCTCCTCGATCCCGCCATCGCCGCCGAAAACATGGAATGGATGGGCTACTACTGCCCCAACACACCCGCCAAAGCCCGCCTCAGCGCCGACTTTCTCGCCAATCCCGCCATCACCATCCCCGCCGATCTCGCCGCCAAATGCGAAGTCATCCAAGACCTCGGCCCCGATCTCGCCAAATACTCCAAAGTCTGGGATGCGGTGAAGGCAGCGAAGTAGGGCGAGGCGATGGCGGCTACCATGAGTTCCCACTCAGCGTGACGCTGTAGTCCGCACCGCCGTTGTTGTTGAACTGCACAAAGCCGCCGTTGAGGTTGCGCACGATGTTGTTGGTGAAGACTCCGGACCCGAGCACATCACTGGGGATCTCGATCCCATGTTCGCCCGGGCGTTCAATCACGTTGCGCTCCCAGGTGATGGCCTGGCTCTGACTTCCGCGCAGATGGACTCCACGGAAGACGGAGTCACGGATGTCATTGTCGCGGATGAAGACGCCGCTGATGGTCTGATTGCCCGGGAAGATCCAGATGGCTCCACGTTTCTGCCCGTAGGCGTTACCGCCGCCGCGTAAAATGGTGTTGCGCCGGATGATGGCATTGGTCACGGCATACATAGGGTAGGCGCTGGGCAGATTGATGGTGAATCCGCCGAAGCCCCAGTTGTCGGCAAGGTAATTGTCCTCAATCAGATGGCCGCTGCCGCCCGCGAGATCACAGTTGTGCCCCCCACCAGATGGCCGTGACCGTGTTAAAGCGCAGCGTGTTGTTGGTGGACACCGTAGGCGTGAAGTCCGTTTCGGAGAGCAGAGCCAGGCCGTCGTCGCCGAGTCCCCGCACATGGTTGTGCTCCACGAGATTGCCGCTGGCACCGCGGTTGAGATTGATGCCATCGGCATACGTCAGCCGCACCCGGCAGCTGCGCACGGTGCCATTCATCGCGCCACTCATCCAGAAGCCCACATTGGTGTGCGTGATCCACACGTTCTCCACTTTCCACGAGGAGAGCGTGTTGTAGGAGCTGGTGAAGGGCTTGCCTCCAGCGGTGTTGCGCGTGGTGTGGGCGGTGCTGGTGATGAAGAGATCAGAGACTCGCGGGCCTGCGCCAGTGAGGTGAAAGCCGATGTTCCCACCAAAGGAACTGCCCGCCGAAGTGCTGATGAAGCTGGTATGCCACATGCCCGCGCCCTGCACCGCCACACCATCCAGGGTAAACTTCGCCGTGTGGTAAAAGGTTCCCGCTGGCATCCAGACGATCTTTCCCTGCGCCTTGGCCGCCGTGATGCAGCTCTGGATGGCTGCGGTATCATCAGTGGCGTCACTACCATTCGCGCCGTAGTCGGTGATGGCCAGATGCGTTCCGGGAGCAGGCGGAGCGAGTGCTCCGGGCACCGTTTCCAGATCCACCAAGTCAATGCGATAGAATGCCGCCATGTCGTCCCCGTCCTTTTGGAGCCGCAGCGTGTCACCTGCCTGCACGCCGCCCGTGATGAATGCGTGCGTCTCGTCCCAAAACACATGCGGTGTCGCACCTGAGATCGTGGGGTCGTTTGACTGGCCGTTGGACCCTGAGGTGCCATTGCTGTAGAGCCAGTTGTAGGTGGAACTGAGCGTCAACTTCTGGCGGAAACTGCCATTCACATAGAGGCTGAGGGTCGCCGTGATGCCGCCGCCCGTCGGCGCATCTGGGATGCAGTGGCGCAGCACCAGCGCATTGGCGGCGCGGGTATTGGGGAATTCCACATGCTGCCCCGTCGCCGTCAGTGCCACATAGCCGCGTGCCGAGGCCTCCAACTCCGGCGTCCAGGTCGTGGAAGTCGGCAGAGTAGTCATGCGCACCACGCTGCCTGTCGTGCTTCCCGTGTCCTCCGCCTCGATTGTGGTGAAAGGCACCACCGCACCGCGGTGGCGGAGTTGGTAAAACTCGCGTGCCGCCGTAATCGGCAGCGTCACCTCATTCTGTGTGCCGTTAATAATCGGCACAGCAGAGATCAGCTTCCAATCGCCAGAAGCCAGATCGTTGCTCACACAGGGCATCCACTCCGTGGCACTCTTAGGCCAGGAAAGCTGCACATTGCCACCTGACCGAGTGAGCGTCAGGACGGGCAATGTCTCAGCGGCGGCAGTCGCGGTGGCAGCAGTGACAAAAAGGAGAAGTAGTCGAGGAGTCATATTCATACGCTTGGAGGACTTGTCAGGAGGCGGATCGTTACCATAAAACGATCACTGTCTTGCCGCATCAGGAGCCACGGCCCCAGCCGCCTTCAGCGCCTCCACTTCACTCAGGCCGTCGAGGGGGATATAGACGATATTGCGGAAGAGGGCACCGTTGGAGCCGGCATAGAGCATGGCCTTGCCTGGGCTGCTCAATGTTTCGTTGTGAGCAGTTCCTATGACTTGGCCGTCCACCAGGACGGTGATGTCATCACCGATAGCCCGCAGTTCCACCTGGACCCATTCATCGGCACGGTAGGTGCGAGGCAGTGACCATTCGTGGACCGCTACGCCGGAAGTCGCGGTGCTGAAGCTTGCCTTTCCGGTCGCCAAATTCAGGGCAAGTCGGGCATAGTTGATGGCGGAGGGATCAATCTTTCGCAGAGCGAGCACGGCACTGGCACCTTTGGGATCGGTGGGGGTAGCGGCGCGGATGGAGGCGCGTAGGATCGCATCACGGCTCTCAGGACCGGACGAGCAATTGGCGCCAACGAGTCTCATGGCCTCTTCCTCCCATCGGATGTCCTTGGCCACCGGGATTTTATCCGCCGTATCCCATAGGCGGATGGCTCTGGCTTCGAGCGAGGGTGTGGCCGCCGCCAGTCCCATCCCCTCGATCTTCACATCCGGGCGGCGTTTCTGGAAGTCGGCGATGCCTTCCCGCGTCATGCAGTGCTTCAGGGTGTCGATCTTGATGGACTTCAGGGCGGTCACGCCTTCCAGACTCAGCAGTGCGGCATCGTTGAATTGATTGATGGCCCCGTGGTTCCCCACGGTCAGGTAGGTCAGCTTTGGCAGAGCGGAGAGAGGACTGAGCGGTGCCGCACCCACGAGCGGCTGGTCCAGCGTTAGAGAGAGGCTGGTGAGTCCCTTCAGCGACTGGGCGATCTGGCTGATGACCGCCGGGTCCAGCTTCCCTGGGACATTGATGGTCAGCCCCTCCAGCCCACGCACCGTGGCAAGACTCTCCACCATCTCAACTGTGATCCCTTCAGATAGCCCCAGACGTTTGAGCTTGGGGAAGCTGGAGAAATCCACCCGCCCGCCACCCTGCGGCAGGGTGAAGCGGAGTTCCAGCAGCTCAGGCAGCTCGCGGAGCTGCTCCAGCATGGCGGCGTTCAGGGATGTGACTCCCAGGACTAGATATTTGAGCTTCCTCAGTTGCAGCAGATGCCGGACGTCTTCCGGGCGCAGGGGGAAGTCCTGCAAATCCAATGCGACCAGCTCCGTCAGGGGCGAGACGTGCTCCAGCACGGCCGGGGTAAGCATCTCAGGATGCCAGAGTGCAAATACTTCCAGCAGCGGGCATTGGCGGAGCAGCGCTAAATCCGCGTCCTTGAGTCTCTTGTTCCAGTCGAGATGGAGCGCCCGCAGGCTTGGCAGAGTCGTCACAACCTGGAGTCCTTTCCCGGTGATGCTCGTCTCCAGCAGCTTTACCTTCGTCAGCTTCGGCAGTCCGGCCAAAGCCGCCATGGTCTCGTCATCAAAGGTCTTGGAAAGCTGTGCTGTCTCCACCCCCTCCAGGTCAAAGGCCTCCGCAGGCAGTGCGGCGGCCGTGGTCACCTTCTCCGTGGCACCCGCCGCCGTGCGGATCGTCACGCTGGCCCCCTTGGACAGCACCTTGAGCGCGGCATCGCGGTCGGAGAGGCGTGCAGACTGGGAAACAGGGGGACTGAGCGGACCACTTGGCACCGCTGCCAGTCCCGTCCCCTCGATCTTCACATCGGGCCTCAGCTTCTGGAAGGCGGCGATGCCCTGGGCTGTCACGCGATGGGGTCGGGTTCCCAGCAGGAAGACTTTCAGCGTGGTCACCTTGGCCAGGCTGAGCAGCGCGGCATCATCAAACTGGTTGATGCCGCTGAATTGCCCCAAGGCCACTCTCTCCAGCTTGGGCAGGGCGGCCAGTGCCGCCAGTGGCTCACCTGGGGGCAGCGGCTGATCCAGAGTGAGGGTCAGGTTCTTGAGGTTCTTGAGCGTGCGGGCGATCTCCGTGAAGATGGCGGCCTCCAGCCTGCCCGGCACGTCGATGCTCAATGCCTCCAGCTTGGTGGCGGTGCCCAGACTCTTGACAGCGTCACTCGTCAACGCATCAACAAGCGAGATCTTGGTCAGGCTTGGGAATGAGCCGAAACTCATCGGTCGCTCCAGTTGTGCTAACGACACGATGATCGTCTGGAGGTCTGGCAAGGCCTGAAGCTGCTCCAGATCAGCGGCTCTTTGGAACGTTCTGGCCACACTTAGACTACGCAACTTCGTGAGCGGAAGGAGATGCTTCACCTCCGCGCTGCTTAGCGATAGTTCCGGGATTTCCAGTTTGGTCAGCTGCCTCAGCGCGGACAGATGCTCCGCCACAGCCGCCGTGAACATTTCGGGATGGTGGAGGGAGACGGCTTCCAGGGAGGGGCACTCGGCAAGGTGCTTGAGATCGTCGTCACGCAGGGCCTTGTTCCGATCGAGCTCCACGTCCTTGAGCGCTGGGAGAGTCTTCAGCACGGCCAGGGCGGCACCCGTGATCTGAGTTTCCACCAAAACGATCCTGCGCAGCTTCGGCAGACCGGTGAGCAGGGCCATGTCGGCATCCGTGAACCCACTCATGCTGCCGCTCTTGGTGCGCACCTCCGCCTGCTCCAGCGTGAACGTGCCTGCTGGCAGGGCGGCGGAATCCGTGACGTTCTGCGTGACTCCAGCACTCGTGCGGATCATGACCGTGCCGCCCCTCTCCAACACGCGCAGCGCGGCGGCGCGGTCGGGAGCGGACGTTGAAGACTGGGAGACTGGAAGACTAGGAGACTGGGAGACAGAGGGTGGACCACTTGGCCTGCCTTCCGCCTCCGTCGGCTCATCCATCAGCAGCCACGAACTGGCTGCGATGATCAAGGCGGCCGCCGAGCCGAGGAGGAGTGGCTTGCGGCTCTTCGTTCGCAGTTCGGGCTTCAGCCCGTCAGGAAGCACACTGCCAGACGGGCTAAAGCCCGAACTACCAACTGGGGACGGGCTGAAGCCCGAACTACCAACGCGCTCCACATCCTGCTTCATCTCCAGCGCCGTGCTGTAGCGCTTTTCGTGGTCCGTCTGCATGGCCTTGTCCACGATGGGGTCAAAGCCCTTATCCACCTGCTGCACCACGCCGCTGGGTAGCTCGAAGCGGCCGCGTGGGATGTGGCCCGTGAGCATCTGGTAGAGCATCACCCCCACCGCGTAGATGTCCGCCCGCTGGTCCACCTTCATCCCTCGGATCAGCGCCTCGGGAGCGATGAAGTCCGGCGTGCCCATGGCCATGTGGGTGCCGGTGAGCAGCGCGGTTTCCACATTGACCGTTTTCGCCAGGCCGAAATCCGCCACTTTCACTCGGCCCTTCCTATCGAGCATGATGTTGGAGGGCTTGATGTCGCGGTGGATGATCCCTTCCTCATGAGCAAAGGCCAGCGCCTCGCAGACGGCGGTGGTGATCTGGATGGCCCGCCGCGGCTCGATGATCCCCTCACTGGCGATGAGCTGGGCCACGTCTGTGCCCTCAATGTATTCCATGACGAAATAGAGCAGGCCGCCTAGTGCTTCTCCCGCATCAAAGACCGCCACGATGTTCGGGTGGGAGAGCTGGGCCATGGCCTGCGCCTCGTGCTTGAAGCGGGCGGCGAACTGCAAATCCCCATCCTCCAAATCCGGCGGCAGCACCTTGATAGCCACCGGGCGCTTCAGCGTTTTTTGGGCACCTTTGTACACGGCCCCCATCCCTCCACGGGCAATGAAAGCACTTATTTCATACTGCGGGAGCATGTGCTGGAGCTCCTCCAGCGTCGGCGGCTGCCAACCGCGTGCTCCACCGGCCGTGCTGCTGCCGGTGCGGGGTGTGGGAGCCGAGACCAGGATCGTCGCATCCGCATCCACGGGATCGTCCAATCCAATCCGCAGCAGCGGGGCGATCTCGGCGTGTTCCTCACCTTCAGCGGGAAGGCGGGACCGTTCGGAAGAAGGATGCGACATGGCGTTTTGAAGATGGGGGTGGATCACTTCGCCTCAGTTGGGCGGGCGAGAAGCTGGGGCTGTGAGGGCTTCACGCGTTTGCTCGAGCAAGATGCGGGCGTAGATGGCGGCCCGCTGGGTGGGGCTGGTGAGGTGGCGCTGCATGGCAGGCGGTAGGGTGTCAAATTGGGCGAGGACGGCTTCGGCGGCGGCCCGGTCCCCGGTTTGCTGATGAGCGAGGGCGAGCACCGCTTCACCGAGGAGCCAATTGACACTGCTCTTGTCAGAGGTGGGTTTAAAGGTAGCGGCGACCTCAGCGGCGCGCCCCGTGCGGATGAGCGCCAAGGCCTGAGCTACCTGTGAGATTTCGAACTTGGGGACTTTTGGAAATGCGGTGAGAGCCGCTTCCGCCGCTTCGTCCCAGGTAGCTTTGCCCAGATCCAGGGCGAGGATGCTGGCGGCATAAGTCGCGGTGAAATCCGGGAATCCGGCTGCGGGCGCGGCCTTCAGCATGTCTGCGGCGAGTGGGCGGCATTCGTCACGGCGGCCAATCTCCCAAAGGTGGCCGAGGTACTGCGGCCACAGCTCTTTCACATGGATCAAGGCGGCGTTCTTGCCGGGTTCACCGGTCAGGGTGGCGACCTGCGGCAAGCGGGCCAGCCAGAGGGCAGCCTCCGGTTTGAGGTCGATTCCTGGGCGTGTTTGATGGTTCTCGGGCAGCACATGTTCCGTGACTGCTGCCAGGAACTTGACCAGCCTCTCGTCAGGCGGTGATTTCTGGGGCGTGGCCTGTGCCTCTTCCCAGACCTGGGTGGTAAACTTGAGCGCTTCTTCGGCCTGGCCTTGGCGGGCCATGTATTTGGCGTGCACCCCGGCAGCCAGCAGGGTAGGCGAGCCGAGCTGGTGCTCGCGGGCGAGGTCGTAGGCCTGGCGGGCATCCTTGAGTGCCTCCGCCTTCAGGTTGGGGAAGCGGTCTTCCAGCTCAGCCAGCCGACGCAGCACCTCCACGGCGATCTCCGGCGTCTGCTGAGCGATGAGCGGGCGCAGGCTCGCGATCTCGGCCAGGGCTTCGGAAGGCCTTCCGGCATCGAATAGACAGCGTGCCAGCACCGCGCGGGTTTCCGCCACACTTCGGCCCGCTTCGCCGGAGTAGCCCGGCTTGCTCTGAAGAGCCTGCCGAAGCGTCAGGAGCAGGCGCGTGATGGTGAGGCTTTCCTCATGCGCTGCCGCAGCGGACAGGTGGCCATACCAGGCCTCCAGTTTGGTGCCGATGGCATCCTGCGCGGCCCTGCCATCGGGTTCGGCCTCACAAAGATCGGCGAGGTGCTGGTTCAGCGGCGCCGCCCATTTCATGGAGGCGGGCAGGTCACGCATCTGGGCAAGGTGGGAACCCAGGCTGGCACATCGGGTTAACCACTCGCGGTGTGCGGCGGAGTCTCCGGGGGCCGCCTTCTCATGAGCCTTTCGACATTCGACCTCGGCTTTCTTCAGGGACTCTAGGCGGGCGGCGCTGTCTCTTGCTTCAAGCTGCGTGTCTGCCAGATTGGCCCATGCCTTCCCGAGTCTGAGATGATCGTTCACGGAGAGATCACTTTTGCCGACGTGCCGCTCCTCCAGCAGCGTCAACACCTTCTGCGCATAGGCGTGTTGTTTGCCCCGGTCCTTCATCTCGCCATAGAAGTGCCTCACCGAGTCCGTGGTGGCATAGAAGTCGTCAAAGTTGATGGCAGGAGAGAGTAGAGGGAGCGCCTTTTCATAGTTGGCCGCAGCCTCGGGCTTGCGGTCCATCCAGCGGTCCAGCTCGGCCTCCAGCTTCCAGCGCAGACCGCAGGTGTTGCGGAAGATGGCGTTCTGCGGCTCCTTGGCCAAGATGGCGTCCAGCAGTTGGTCAACGTCGGGCAATTCCGCCTGGATGGGGGCTCGCAGCGCAGCTCGCTCGGCGGCCGGAGCCTTCGGGATGGGGTCGGCAGCCGCTCGAAGGCGGCGGAGGGTGGCCAAGGCGCGGTCATGCAGCACGGGAGCATCCGTGGAGCCGCCACTGAGGCCCATCAGCTGTTTCTTTTCCGCCTCCGCCTCGGACTGCCGGCCTAAGGCGGCGAGCACTTTCACGCGGCTGGACTCCACGATGGCCAGACACTGGCCGTATTCAGTATCCGGTACCTTTTGCAGGTGGATGAGCAGGGCGCGCGCCTCATCCAGCCAAGCCAGGCCCGTCTTGGGCTCTGCCTCAGCGGCCCGGGCCAGATGGGTGAACACTGCACCTTGGGTGTGTCCTTTGACCACCGGCTTTCCGCCATTCAGCTCAAAGCCTTGTTTCAGAGTTGCCGTGCCGTCCAGGATGGCCTGCGCTCCCTCGGCCCGCGCGGGCTCGGGCTGCTTGAGCAACTGATCCGCCAGAGCTAACAAGGACTGGGCTTTCTCCTCATAGAGCAAGGGACGGCGCGGGCTGTGGGAGATGGCCTCTTCTCGGCAGCGGATTTCCTCCCGGCGTTGCTGGAGGCTCTGCACAGGGTCGTCCATGTGGCCCACCATGTTCCCATGGCTGTGGGCCAGGTCCCGCCACCACTCGGCTCGGCCGGGCTCCAGCTTCACCAGTCGCGCCCGGCCCGCGAGCGCCTCACGCGCCATTTGGCGACCACGCTCGCGCTCTTGCGGGTCTTTGCTGGCCCGCGCACGCTCCGTGATCATGGAGGCCGCACGATACTTGGAGCTGTAGAGCTGCTCCTCGATGACGGTGGAGCTGCCGCCGAGCTGAAGGGCCTTTTCATAACAGCGGATGGCCTCCAGTTGGCCATTCAAGGCCGCTTCGAATTGCCTCAGCGACTGGAAAGCCTTCGCCCGGCCCTGATGGATGAGGCCCTCACACTCCAGCACGGCCGCCTTGTCCCCATGAAGCTGGCGCATCTGGGCGGCCAGATCCGCCGCCTTGGCAAAGACGGGCATCGCTTTGGCGGGATCATTCAGCTCCCGCACCAGGACGGCGGCGGCCGCGGTCTTTGCCAGCACCTGGAGGCGCATGGCCCAGAGAGTGCCGGGATGCTTCGCCAGCCACACTTGGGCGCGTTTTTCCAGCTCGTCGGTGTAGGTAAAGATGGCGTCCTGGTTGTTCCTCTCCCCAAACATCAGGCCCAGGCTCAGCAGCGCCTCGCACGCCTCCTGGTGCAGGGCCTCATTGTCTGGCTGGTGGGCTAGCAGGCTCTCCAGACTGCGCAGGCACTCGCGGCTCTGCGCCTCGTGCTCCTCATACTGCCCCAGTGCCAGGGCGATGGTGGCGCGGTTCAGGGCCAGCGAGGCCAGGTGGTGCTGCGTCTTATCATGATCCAGCAGCTCAGGGGGGAGCTGCTGGTAGTAGTTCTGGGCCGCCTTCACCATGTCCTCCAGCACCTCCACCTTTCCCAGCGCCACCAGCTTGTCCCTCATGCCGTGGATGCCCTCGGAGACGAGGTCCTCGGCGGCATCACGCGCCTTTTGGGCGTCCCCCAGCCGCGACTCTGCCACCTGCTCGGCGCGGGTGGCGCGGATGGCCTGGGTGACTGCCAGACTGAGTCCGATGACCAGGCTGGTAAACACCAGCGAGGCCGCAATCAGCGCTGCCTTGTGCCGGCGGGCCAGTTTCCCCAGTCGATAACTCGCGCTGGGCGGCCCGGCACTCACAGGCTCATCTCGCAAGTGGTGGAGGATGTCCTCCGCCAGGGCGGCGGCGCTGGCGTAGCGGCGCTCGCGGTCCTTCTCCAGCGCCCGGAGCACGATCCACTGGATGTCCCCGCGCACCTGGGAGGCCAGTTTCCGCAGCTCCGTCTGCCGCTGGGTCACCACCGTCTGCGTCTGCTTCCCGAGCGTCAGTAAGCACTTCTCCAAACTGGGCGGGTCTTGCTCCCGGATCAGCCGCAGCACCTCGTCGATGGCGGCCTTGTGCACCGTCTCCTTCGAGAGCGGTGTGGTGCCCGTGAGCAGCTCATAGAGCACCACGCCCAGGGAGTAAATATCACTGCGGCTATCCACATCCTGACCGGAGAGCCCCGCCTGCTCCGGGCTCATGTAAAGCGGCGTGCCGATGAGCGAGAGGCCCTGTGTCTGGAGCAGGCTCAGCCCCTCTGCCGCAGCCGCCCCAGTCTGAAGCGCCTTCGCAATGCCAAAGTCGATCACCTTAGGCGACGGCTTCCCGTCCACCATCTGCACGAGGATATTGGACGGCTTCAGATCCCGGTGCAGCACCCCCTTTTGATGCGCATGTTGCACCGCCTGGCAGACCGGGATGAAAAGCTCCAAGCGCTGCCGAAGAGTCAGTTGATGCGCATCACAGTGCTCCGTCAGAGGCATGCCCCGCACCAGCTCCATGGCAAAGTAGAGCCGCCCGCCCTCCGTCTTTCCCGCATCCAGCACCCCTGCGATGTGCGGGTGATCCATCAGCGCCAGCGCCTGCCGCTCTCCCTCGAAGCGCGTGATGATCTCCCGGCTATCCATGCCTGGCTTGATCACCTTCAGCGCCACCTCCCGCAGGATGGGCTCCCGCTGCTCCGCCCGCCACACGATGCCAAAACCACCCTCACCCAGCACCTCGACGAGGCGATATGGGCCGATCCTATCGCCCGGCACCTCACCTTCGCCCGGAGCTGGGAGGTGTGGCAAAGGTGCGCCTGTGATGAGGGTCACGGTTTCATCCGCCATGTCGGCCGATCTGGCTGTTTCGAGTCCCAGCCGCAGCAGCGGGGCGATGTCATCAGGCGGGCGGGTTTCAGGAATGTCAGACATGGGCAAGAGGGGCCAAAGCTTCAGTCAAGATGCGCCATCCGTTGACGCACAAGTGTGTTTTAATCCTTTACCCCGCACGCTGACAACTATTTCCGTGCATGTGCAGAGGCACAGCTTAGGAGTATCCCACGCATGAGCGCCTACCCGCCCAAACGCCGCTTCCCCACCACCCAATGGTCCATCGTGGTCCGCCTGAAGAGCAATGACGCACAGGAGGCGGAAAAAGCGGTGAAGGAGGTCTTCACCACCTATCGCTACCCGCTATACGGCTACTTGCGCGCCAGCGGCCTGCACCATGAAGACGCGGAGGACGTGCTCCAGGGCTTCTTCGAGAAGATGCTGCGCACCGATTCCCTCGGCGCGGCCGATCCGGCACGCGGAAAACTGCGCAGTTTCCTGCTCACGGCGCTTTCCCGCTTCAAAATCAACTTTCAGCGTGGCGAGCAGCGCCGCCAGAAGCGAATCAAAGCCGAGGCGGATCTGTGGGAGGAGGATGAGGCGCGCTTTCATAGCGAGCGGCATGCCACGAACGAGACCCCCGAAACCTACTTTGACCGCCGCTGGGCCATGGAGCTCATTGGGCGCGTGCGCCAGGCCCTGCGGGAGGATTATGCCAAGCGAGGCAAGATGGCGCTGCACGACGCGCTGGCCCCCATGCTCAGCAGCGCAGAGCCGGAGACCGAGTCCTTCGCCGCCATCGCCGCGCGCCTCGGCGTCACGGACAACGCCCTGCGCGTCTCGCTGAGCCGCCTGCGCGGGGCTTTCCGCGAGTTCCTGATCCGCGAGGTGAAACGCACGCTCGACGAGGGCGAGGACGCCCGTGCCGAGATCCAGCACCTGCTGGGCCTGTTTGAAAGGTAGGGCGGGTTGGCTTCGCCTATCTCGCAGACTCGGTCGTCCCCAGCCCGCCGCGCAAGGCCGCCAAACCTGCGCACGCCTCTCCGCCTCATCGAAGCCCCTCGACCCCGCGAACGCCGGCGCTGTGAGGGCACAGCGCCCTACCCATCTGCGCACCCGCTTCACGATTCTTTGAAATCCCGTCAGCGCAGCGGGGTAGAGCCTGGAAACCCATTCCAGTCTCTCCATGCGCGCCAAACTCAAAGACATCCTAATCCGCCGCGCCGAGTCCGCTGAGGACTTGGAGCAGCTCTACCGCTTCCGCTACGCCGTGTATGTGGAGGAAATGCAGCGTCCGCAGCGCTACGCGGACCATGCGCGGAAACGCATTGAGGAGCCGCTGGATGCCACGGCGGCCAACTTCATCGCTCTGAAGGACGAAGAGGTCGTCGGCTGTGTGCGCTGGAACGGCGGGCAGGACACGGATTTTGGCGAGTATGTGGACCTCGACGAGGGCGACGACGCCCGCGCCAAGATCCAGCACCTGTTGGAGCTGCTTCGCCGCTAATCCAGCACGATTTCTGGTAATACCATGAAACAGCCGGGGTACAGACTTGCAATTCTTCTCCTACACTTTCCTGCGCATGAACCACTTCACGAACTGCTTTTTTCGCCTTTTCATCATCAGTACCTTGATGGCCACATCTGCCATGGCCGCTCCCACTGTCACCACCGGCACGGCGACTCGCGACATAGGCTTCCCAGGAGTTAGTTTTACTCTCAATGGCACCGTGAACCCCAATGGCAGCGCCACCAGCGCGTGGTTTGAGGTGGGTCTGACAGCAAGCTACAGTTTCACCACGCCAAGTCAGCCCCTCGGCTCAGGCTCCATCACGGTGCCAGTCACGGCGCAGCTCTTCCCTCCACCTAACGAAACGGTGCATTACCGCCTCGTCGCTCAGAGTGGTGATACCATTTCCTATGGTGCCGGTATGACCTTCACCACACCCAGCAACAACGCCAATCTCTCCTCGCTGACACTGAGCAGTGGCACGCTGAGTCCGGCTTTCACGAATGACCTTGGCGCTTTCTACGCGAACGTGCCAAACACAGTAACCAGCCTCACCGTCACACCGACTGCGGCGGACCCTGATGTTTTTCACATCACGGTAAATGGCTTCCATCTCACGTCAGGCTCTACCAGCCCGGTTGTCCCACTGAACGTGGGCAGCAATACGATCACAATCAACGTCACTGCCGAGGATCAAATCATGACGCGAAGCTACACGATCACGGTGACGCGGGCGGCTAGCTCGAATGCGGACCTCAGCTCGCTATCCATGACAAACTTTGGCGGTGGAGCGCATCCAGGCTTCCTTACCCCAGCCTTCCAGAGTCACATCACGAACTATACTTTTCGCGTGCCGAACAACACCGATTCGGTCTTATGCAGCGGAACTACTGCTGATATGAATGCCAGCGTTTTTCCGTCGTTTGGATTCGGCGGCACTGGGGGCTTCTTTAGTGGATCACTCACGCTCTTCGGCCAGAACAGCGCCTTGGCCCACATCAACGTCTATGCGCAGGATTTCACCATCAAGACCTACAACGTCGAGATTATCCGCCAAACAGTCTTTGAAACCTGGGCATCAAGCAGCGGCCTTCCCACAGGAGCAGTGCCAGCGGGAGATAACGACGGTGATGGTGTCTCAAACCTTTTAGAGTTCGCCCTGGGCACGCCTCCGCTTGGAGGCAGCACAAACACAATGGGGGTGACGAACGGTGTCATCACCCGCCGTGGCACACCTGCTCTCCTGACGCAGAACGTTCCAAACGGCATCGAACACCTGGCCCTCTTTAGCCGACGGCTGAATCGTGTCGCTGAAGGACTGACGTACACGGTTCAATTCAGCGCCGATCTGTCGATCTGGCAGGACAATACAGCCACGCCAACGGTCATTGCCGAAGACTTCGAGGTGCAAGCCTGCACGGTGCCATACCCCTCCTTGATCAATGGGAAGGAACCCCTCTTCTTTCGTGTTCAAGTCACCACGGCACCCTGAGCACACTCCTACCCGCTACGCACACCAGCCCCCCACTCCCATGAAAAAGATCTCTCTGTGTCTCCTCTTTAGCTTTTCGATCTTCCAGCTCTTCGAGTCACCACTTCTTTCTCAAGAGGTAAGCGTTCTCGGTCTGGCCAAAACACGACACCACGACCAGACGGCGGCGGGGACGGTGAGTTTGAACGAATACAGCCTGTTCGCTTTTATCCAGGGCACGGCGCTCAGCGGGAGCTTTCCTTCGTCCTCGAATCGCTTTCAGCCCTCCGGCGGTGGAACGTCACCCCTGAGCTATGATGCCGATTCAGGAGCATGGGAGCGGCAAGATTATTTCCCCTCACTTTCCGCCTTTGATGCAGCCTTCCCCAATGGGGCCTACAGTTTCCTCGTCGGCAGCTCGCCAGCCGTGACGCTCACGTTTTCAGCAAACAACTATCCAACGGTGCCCGTGGTGACGACCTCGGCAGGCACTTGGAATGGTGGGAAACTGCTCATCACGCCAGCCCAAGCGGCAGCAGGCTTTTCACTGACCAGCAATGTCTCCAACGGCGACGGCTTTCTGACCATGGAGGTGTTTTCCAACACCGAAGACATTCTCTACGAGGAAATCAGCATCAACACAGGTGCTCCGCTGATCGGGACGGTGCCTCCGGGCAGCCTCGATGTGGGGGCCGTTTATGAGGTGACGACTGAATTCGACGAAGTTGTCTCCTCGCCTTCCCTGAGCGGACAGTCTTGGGCGGCACCGGGAGCCAGCGGGTTTGCCCTTTTCAGTTCGAACACCTTTTTCGAGATGCAGGTGCTGACGGAGACTGAGACATGGCGGCTGCAAAACTTCGGCAGCATCGCCAACACCGGCAATGCCGCCGACACGGGCGACCAGGACGGCGACGGCGTGGTCAATCTCATGGAATGGGCCACTGGACTAAGTCCCACCGCCAGTTCACCGCTCGTCACTGCTGCGCAGGTGAGTGGTGCGAATGTGGAATTCACTTATCCACGCAGTGTCACCGCCGTGAACGCCGGAGCAACCTTCATCGTGGAATGGAATGATGGTCTAGCCGCAAACACCTGGAGCAGCAGCAGCGTGACCCAGCAAATCCTCACCGACAACGGCACGATCCAGCAGGTCAAAGCCACACTGCCAAGCGGAGCAAGCGGCAAACGCTTCGTGCGCCTCCGCGTGACCAGCCCGCCTTGATCAAAGCGCCGCTCGATACAGCTCCACAAAGTCCTCCACACTCGGCAGGCGCGGATTGAACTGCGCGGTCCATTGTTTCGCGGCCATTTCGGCGAGGTCGCGGAGGTTTTCGGGCTTCACGCCGTGCTCGGTGATGGTGCGGGGCATTTGGGCTTCCCAGAGGAGTTCGCTCACGCGGTCGGCGAGATCGCCGTCGAAGTAGCTTTCGTAGATCGCGGCGATTTCGGGCTGCTGGGCGTTGAAACGGATGACATGCGGCAGCATCACGCCGACGGCGTCGCCGTGGGTGACGTGGAAGAGGGCGGTGAGCGGGTTCGCGCAGGAGTGCGCGGCTCCCAGCATGCTGTTTTCGATGGCGATGCCCGCGTAGGCAGCGCCGAGGAGCATCATGCCACGTGCTTCAGTGTCTTTCGGATCACGCAGCACTCGCGAAAAGCCCGCATGGCAAAGGTGGAAGCCTTCACGGGAGTAGAGCATGCTCAGCGCGTTGCGTTTCTTTGTAACGGCCGTTTCGAGCGCGTGCGAGATGGCATCAATGCCAGTGCATACAGTCACGCGGCGCGGTTGCGACACTGTGAGCTCGGGATCGAGGATGGCGGCCTTCGCAGCGGCCTTGGGGTCGCCGCAGGCCATTTTGACATGCGTCTCGGCATCGGAAATGAGCGCGTAGCTTTGACACTCGCTGCCGGTGCCTGCGGTCGTCGGGATGGCGATGAGCGGTAGCATGGGCTTCGTGGCTTTGCCGGTGCCCCAGTAGTCGTGCATGCGACCGCCGTTGGTGAGGATGAAGTTGCAGCCCTTCGCCGTGTCCATGCTGCTGCCGCCGCCGAGGCCGATGATGAAGTCCGCGCCAAACTCCCGCGCCACCTTCACACAGGCATCCACATCCTCCGTGCTCGGATTTTCCCGCACCTCGCCGAAAATCTCGACCGCGATGCCTGCCTCCTTCAAAAAGCCCGAAGCACGCTCCGTGTAGCCCGCCTTCACGATCCCCGGATCACTCACCACCAGCACTCGCGTGCCGCCATACTCGCGCACGAGCTCGCCGACGCGTGAAAGCGTGCCATTGCCAAAAACAAGGCGCGTGCGCGGCTGGTGATCGAAGGGGATGAGGGCGGACATGCTTTAATTAGGGCTTCGCGGCGGCGAAGACCTCGCATGCCTTGACCTTGAAATCGGGGAAAACCGGGGCGGCGGTGCAGATGTCGTCGCCGTGCATGATCTCGCCTTCGCCGGGGGCGGTGTAGATGATGACCATCTCCAGGCGTGGATTCACATGCCAGACGACTTCGACGCCGTGCTTGAAGTAGTCGATGAGCTTTTGGTCATGGTAAGTGCTTTGATCGCTCGGGGAGACGACTTCGATCATGAACTTTGGAACCGGCTCTTCGCCTGCCTTTGCCTTTTGAATCTGCTCTGGAGTAAGAGCGCAAAAGTCAGGCTTCCTCATCATGGTGTCCGTCAGCCAGACCTCCACCTCGAAGTACATTCTGCTGCCATTCTTGCCATGTGGGCAGCTTCTAAACGCGTCTGGAAGTCCTTCCATGAACCCGATTTCCTTCATTTTCATACGTTCTTCCCCCGCTTCGGCGTAGCCGTTGTTGAATTCAAACTTCCAGGCGCAGGCGAGATTGCCTTCGTTCCAGTCACGCGTGGTGAAGTCCTCCTTGGTCATCGCTTTGCGAAGGCCGCTCCAGGGGGCGGGATCAGGCCAGTGAATGACTTTCACTTCGTCCGGTGGGAACTCCAGCGTGGGAAGTTCCTTGGCTGGCGGTTCGGCGGTGGCGGGTGGAGGTGGCATGGGCGGATGCTAGGCGATTTTTTCCTCACGCGCAATCAATCGACCGGCGCTTGTAAAGGAACTCGAACATATTCCCTTCGTGTGGCTGGTCCCAACTGATCTTCATGGTGCTAATCGGCCCGATGTTGAGGCGGTCGATGTCGCCGCATTCGAGCAGGTCGTTGATGAAGGCCTCGTCCTGCGTGATGGCGGTGACGATGAGGCTGTAGCCGATGCG
>JBEIGR010000038.1:0-17698 GCA_040381795.1 Verrucomicrobiaceae bacterium
ACGGCCGCCAGCTCAGCGGCGTCATCGCCGGGAAGACGGATCGCACGCTGACCCTGCGCAACTTGACCGAAGCCTTGACTCTCGAAACCTCAGAGATCACGAAAGCGGAATCGTCTCCCCTTTCCATGATGCCCGAAGGCCTTCTGCTAGCCTTCCCACCGGACCAAGTGCGTGATTTGATCGCCTACCTCATGCATCCGGTGCAGGTGAAATAGACAAGTTCAGGCGTAATGCACCCAATCGCGAGGTGAACGTTACCAAAGTACAATTTGGCATACAGGCCATCGCTTGCTGTAGTTCAGAGGATGCCCCAAAAAACTCTCCTCATCACTGGCGGTGCCGGTTACATCGGCTCACACACCGTTCGTCATCTGCTCGAACAGCACGAGCGCGTCGTCGTGCTCGATAACCTCGTCTTCGGCCATCGCGATGCCTTGCCGATGGATCGCATGACCTTTGTCGAGGGCGAGATGGCGGATGCCACGCTGATCGAAAAGCTCTTCAGCGAGCACAAGCCAGAGGCCGTGCTGCACTTCGCGGCCTTCGCTTATGTGGGTGAATCCGTCACCGATCCGCTCAAATACTACCGCAACAACCTCGCCGCGCCGCTCACGCTGCTCGAAGCGATGCAGCGGCATGGCTGCAAGCGCTTCATCTTCTCCTCCACCTGCGCCACCTATGGTGATCCGGTCAAAATTCCCATCGATGAAACGCATCCACAGGCTCCCGTGAACCCATACGGAGCCTCCAAGTGGATGCTGGAGCACGTGCTGCGTGATTGCGAACGTGCCTGGGGCCTGAAAGCGGTCTTCCTGCGCTATTTCAACGCCTCCGGCTGCCACCCGAGCGGCGAAATCGGCGAGGATCACAATCCCGAGACTCACCTAATTCCTCTCGTGCTCCAGACAGCGAAAGGGGAAAGGCCGCACATCACCGTCTTCGGCACGGATTATCCCACGCCGGATGGCACCTGCATCCGCGATTACATTCATGTGTGCGATCTCGCCAGCGCCCACGCTCTCGCCTTAAAATACCTTCGCGAAGGCGGCGACACCATCGCCATCAATCTCGGCACGGGTCGCGGCTTCAGTGTAAAGGAGATCATTGCCACGGCCGAGTCCGTCACCGGCAAAACAATCCCCGTCGTTTATGGCGAACGTCGTGCCGGTGATCCCTCCGAACTCGTGGCCGAACCGGCTCTCGCCGCGAAGGTTCTCGGTTGGAAAGCTGCGCACCTCGATCCGCGCGAACACATCGAGAGCGCCTGGAAGTGGATGAGCGGCCCGAATGCTGGCCGATATGCAAATTGAACGGATAGCGCCTCAGAGTGTCCCAAACGTCCCCACCCTCATGAAAGCACCCCCTGCCTTCCTGCTAAGCCTCATCATCGTCATGTCCGGCGCATGGGCGCATGCCGTCGAGCTTCTCGGCCAGCCACAGATCACGCCGAGCGCCACCGGAGCCACGATCACTTGGAAAACAGATGGCGCCTGCGGCACGCGGCTCAGCTACGGCCTGAATGCGGCTCAGTTGAACCAAAAAGCGGAAGGCCCAGTGGCCGCCGAGCATGTCGTCACGCTCAGTGGTCTCTCCACCGGCACAACGTATCATTACAGCCTCGGCAGCGCCCGCCAGCAGCTCGTCACTGGCACCTTCATCACCAGCGGCAATGCACCCGCCGCGAACCCGCCGCCCTCCATTGTGCGCCGCGTGCTCGATGCCATCACGCCCGAGAAAAAGCCCGCGCTGAAGGCCGCCATCCCCGCGCAAGCACCACCCACCCGTCAAACCTGGGGGAATGTCTCCAGTCTCCAGGACCACTTTGACCGTCATGGCCGTGATTTCTCCAGCAAATCCCCTGATGACTATGCTGCTCAAGCCTGGCTCTTCCTCCAACGCGCCCGTGCCGAGTCCCTGCCGATGAAGCTCGACGACACCGATGGCAGCCTGCGAGTCTTTGATCCGAAAACGCGAGCCTTCGCCGCCTACAACGAAGGCGGCCGCACAAAGACCTTCTTCAAACCCGAGAGCGCCAGCTACTGGCAGCGCCAGCCCGGCCACCCGGTAAAGCCCGCTGATCTTCGATTTTCCTCCCGCTGACAATGCCCCGCAAGCCCGCCCCCAAAAAACCAGACATGAGAACCTCCTCCACGACCCACATCTGCCCTGTGTGCGGTTACGACGAACTAAAAGAACCACCACGCAACCGCACCGGCGGAGCCTCGCTCGAAATCTGCTCGAGTTGCGGCTTCCAATTCGGCGTGACCGATGACGACAAAGGCCTCAGCTACGACGAGTACCGCCAGCAATGGATCGAGACCGGCATGAAATGGTCCAGCAAAGGCCTGAAGCCGCGCAAGGACTGGAATGCGCAAACCCAGCTCGCCAGCCTCGCTCTCAGTGCCACGCTAAGGCGTGTCAAAGGCCGTCCACCACGCGTCTTTTTGCAGCCAGCCTGAGACTTAATTCTCCCGCGTCATCTCCACGATCACCGCTTTCTGCGCGTGAAGGCGGTTTTCAGCCTGATCAAAGATCACGTCGGCGTTGGCTTCCATGACTTCATCGGTGATTTCTTTGCCACGATAGGCGGGAAGGCAGTGCATCACGATGGCATTTGGTTTGGCGTGCTTGAGCAGCACATCGTTGATCTGCCAGGGCTTCAAAACTTCGATGCGGCCAGCACTTTCGGCTTCTTTGCCCATGCTGACCCACACGTCGGTGTAAAGCACGTCGCAGCCTTTCACCGCCTCCGCAGGATCATCAACGATACGGATGGTTCCGGCAGGCACGTTGCGCATAAAGCTCTCCTGCGGCTGGAAGGCCTTCGGGGCACCGATGACGAGTTCAAAGCCGAGTTTGGCCGAGGCCCAGATCCATGAGCGGGCCACGTTGCAATCGCCATCGCCGAGGAAACAGACGCGTTTGCCCGCCCAGCCGCCGAGACGCTCCTGAATGGCCTGCAAATCGGCCAAAATCTGGCAGGGATGCTCGTCATCGGTCAACGCATTGATCGTGGGGATGCCGCTGAACTTGGCGAAATCGACCACGTCCTGCTGCGCAAAGGTGCGGATGACCGCGCCATGGATCATGCGGCCCATCACGCGGGCCGTGTCCTTGATCGGCTCGCCACGACCGAGCTGGATGTCCGCACCGGAGAGGAACATGACCTGCCCGCCGAGCTCGCGGATGCCCACCTCGAAGCTCACGCGGGTGCGTGTGGAGGATTTCGTGAAGATGAGCGCCCACTGCTGCCCCGTAAGCACCTGCGGCGAGGACTTGCGGTCCTTCTTCAGCACGCACGCGAGATCGACGATCTTCTCGATCTGGTCTTTGGAGAGTTCTTCGATGGAAAGGAGATGTTTCATAAAGCGAAGGGCGAAGGGCGAAGAGCAAAGGGGTCTGTCGTTTCCGTCCCTGGGGTCCTTTTTGTCGTTCGGGGGAGGGTCAAAGAAGCGCATCCAGCGCACTTTTGAAAATGGAAAGTCCTTCCTCGGCATGCGCCTCGGTGATATTCAGCGGCGAGAGCCAGCGGACGACGTTCGGACCGGCGGGCGTGACCATCATGCCAGCGTCGAGCAGCTTCTGGGCCAGGAAGATGCTCGGCACCTTACCACCTGATTTAGCGGCGATAGCCTCCGCATTCAGTTCCCAGCCGATGAAGAGGCCGAGCTGGCGCACTTCTTTGATGAGCGGGTGATTCCAAGCCCGCGCCGCCGCCGAAATGGCAGCGCCGCGTGTCTTCGCGTTCTCGCAGAGCTTTTCGTCGATGATCGTGCGTAGAGTGGCAATGCCGACGGCGCAGGCAAGCGGTGAGCCGCCGTATGTCGTGCCGTGCGTGCCGGGGCCGAGGACTTTGCTCGGATCGAGGCGATCGTTCAGCCAGAAGGAGCCAAGCGGGAAGCCGCTGCCTATCGCCTTGGCCCAACTGATGCCGTCGGGCTGAATTTCATCGCCAGGGATGATGCTGCGCCAGCCGGCCATCTCACCTGCCCTGCCGAATCCGGCCTGCACCTCGTCCAATAGCAGCAGCAGATCGTTTTTTCGGCACAAAGCCTGCGCACCGCGCAAAAACTCGGCCGTGACGGCATGCACGCCACTTTCGCCCTGCACCGGCTCGACGAGGATGGCGACGGTCTTGTCGGTGATCGCGGCCTTGAGGGCTTCGAGATCATTGAAAGGCACATAAACGAATCCGGGCGGCAGCGGGCCAAATCCACCGTGGATCTTCTCCTGCGCCGTGGCGGTCATCGCGCCGAAAGTGCGACCGTGGAAGCTGCCGGTGAAGGTGATGATCTCGTAGCGACCGCCAGTCTGCTGGCCGTATTTGCGGGCGAATTTGATCAGGCCCTCATTCGCCTCCGCGCCACTGTTGCAGAAAAAGCACTTGCCGGGAATCTCGACGCATTCCTCGACAATCAGACGCGCCAGTTCGGCCTGCTTGTCGATGCAATACCAGTTCGACACATGAATGAGCGTGCTCGCCTGCTCGGCGAGCGCCTTCACCACCGTCGGAGGGCAATGCCCCAGCGGGCACACGGCCACACCGCCTGCAAAGTCGAGATACTTCTTCCCATCGCGATCCCAAACATACGCGCCCTCACCACGCACGGGCCACACGTCATATCGGCCGTAGTTGCCGAGCACGTATTGCGAGAGCCATTGGGTTTCTGGATGAGGAGCGGACATATTAGTTTGGTTTAGCGGTAAATTTCGCGGCGGTGGCCGACTGCGACAACGAGGACGATCAGTTCCGAGTCTTCAATGTCATAAACGATTCGGTAATCCCCGACTCGGATGCGCCAAGAGTCCACGCCAGTCATTCTCAGGCATCCAGAAGGCCGTGGATCATCAGCCAAGTGGTTGATGGCCTTGGTGAGGCGTTCTTGAAGCTGCGCTGGGAGTGAAAGGAGAGTCTTTCTTGCACGCTTCAAAACTTTGACGCGATGCTGTTTCCGCTCGTTCACAGTCCCATCTCCTTCTTCACCTCTTCCCAATCGAGAGCCTCCTCCTCACCGCTAGCCAGAGCAGCACGAGCCTCCAAAACTAGCTTCGCGTCCTCATGCTCCTCGATCGCATCCAACAGACCGATGGATATCTCCCGCATGACCGGAAACGGCAGCGTGACGATGTCGGCGAGTTTGACTTTGGCGAGGGTGCTCATGGCTCGAAAATAATGCCCTAGGCTGAAACGGCAACCCGGGTTTTAGAGGTGAATCTCCGTGCCGATGCCGCCATCGGTGAAGATTTCGAGGATCAACGCATGGGGCAGACGGCCGTCGATGAGGTGGACTTTGCCGACGCCGCCGCGGAGGGAGTCGAGAGAACTGTCCACTTTCGGGATCATGCCGCCGCTGATGATTTTTTCAGCCTTCAGTTTGGCGATGCTGGCTTCGTCGAGGCTGGGAATGAGGGTGCTATCGTCTTTCGGATCGCGCATCACGCCGCGGACATCGCTGAGGAAGATGAGTTTGGTGGCCTTGAGGCGCTTCGCGAGGGCGCAGGCGGCGAGATCGGCATTCACGTTGAGCGTTTTGCCGCTGGCGAGTTCACGGGCGACGGGGGAGACGACAGGGACGAACTCACCGGCAACCGCAGCCTGGATGAGGCCTAGTTTGCAGTCGTTCACTTCGCCGACCCAGCCGAGATCGCCTTTCATTTTCTCACCGAGGAAGACTTCCGTGCCGGGAATGCCGACGGCTTTGCCACCGAAGGCATTGATCTTGGTGACGATCTCCGGGTTGATCACGCGGGCGAGGGTCGCTTCGACGATTTTGATCGTCTCGTCGTCGGTGACGCGCATGCCGTTGATGAATTTGGCCTCCAGGCCGGATTCGATCATGGCTTTGGAGATCGCCTTGCCACCGCCATGGACGATGACTGGATTGATGCCCACGGCTTCGAGGAAAACGACATCACGCAGGAAGGTATCGACCTGCACAGGGTCTTCCATGGCACTGCCGCCGACTTTGATGAGGAAGGTGCAGCCACGGAAGGACTGCATGTAAGGCAGCGCTTCGAGGAGGACAGCGGATTTGGTGATTTGGGCGTCGAGGGCGGACATGGAGGTGAGGGCATAATCAAGAATGCGCCGGGGGTCAAATTCACGTTGGGCGCATGGCGAGGCCGGTTTAGCATGGTTTGGATGTCCGACCGCAAACCCACCCCGAAGCAGCTCATGCGCCATCGCCTGATGGCGGCCTGGCGCGGCGTCTCGGACGGGCCGGTGATAACGCTGCCGACGCTGAGCGTGGCGGACCTAGCTCCGAAAATCGTGGCCCAGGCCGGCCTGGCGGATCGGGTGAAGCTAGAGGATGTGCTCTCCGCTTGGCAGGAGATCGTGGGGGATCTGCTTTTCAGACTCACGCGACCGGACAGCATGGAGCGCGGCATCCTCACCGTGCGGCTCACCCAGCCCTCGGCGCATCATGCGCTGAGCCTCGAAAAGACTAAAATCCTCAAACGGCTCCAAGCCCGCCTTCCCGAGGCGAAAATTCGCGACATCCGTTTCCGTCACGGCTGACGTAACTCTGCTTCCTACCCATTTTGAACTCTCACACTCACGCCGCCCTCATTCTCATCGGTCATGGTTCGACGATGAACCCTGACTCCAGCGCCCCGACGCATCTCCACGCCGATGAAATCCGCCGTCGCGGCCTTTTTCACGAGGTAGCCTGCTGTTTCTGGAAAGAGGAGCCAAACATGCGTGAGGTGTATGAGATGGTGGAGAGCGAGGTGATCTACATCGTGCCGAATTTCATCAGCGAGGGCTACTTTTGCCAGCAGGTGCTGCCGCGTGAACTGCGCCTCGAAGGACCGGTGACGCATCGCGATGGCAAGACGATCCACTACTGCGATCCGGTGGGCATCCATCCGAACATGACGCGGCTGCTGCTGCAACGCGCCGATGAGGTGGCTCCCGGCGTTCCTCGCGCTGAGACGAGCCTCATCATCGTGGGCCACGGCACGAACCTGAATGAGAACTCAACGAAGGCTATCCAAGACCAGGTGAAGCTCATCCGCGAAGGCGGCTACGGATTTGCCGAGGTGGTGGATGCCTACATGGAGGAGGCTCCGTTTGTGGCAGATTGGTCCAAGATGACCACCGCACCGAATGTGGTCGTGGTGCCCTTTTTCATCGCGGACGGCCTGCACAGCTTTCAGGACATTCCGGTGCTGCTGGGCATGCGTGAGGAAACCGGGGCCGCTTTGAGCGAGATCGGTCTGTTCTATTCCAATCCGCATCACCTGCATGGCCGGAACCTCTATTACAGCGGAGCGATCGGCACCGAGCCGCTGATGGCGGAGGTCATTTTGGACCAGGTGCGTGATTTTGATGCCAAGCATGCGGTGGACGGTGGACGGTTGGCGGTGGGCTGTTTGAATCAAAAGCTCTCCGCTTGGCTCGATGAAGGTCGTGAGGTGATCGGTGAGATCCTTGTGAAGGGGAAAGCGGATGGCGGCTATGCGCTGCGGCATGTTTTGGATTGTGATAGCACTGATCTGGCATCACACAGCGGTGCCATTGCGGCGCGTGAGATTGCTCGCTGCGATGCTGCGGGCAAATTTCGTCCACTGCACTCCGCACCGACGATGAAGCGAGGCTGGGAACTGCATGCGGATAGCCTCGACGAGCTGCGACTGGCGATCGATTTCTTCTACCCGGCGGCGGTCGGATGCGCCGCATCGCTCGAAGCCGGCACGCTGGCCTCCACACCGCTGCGTGAGCTGCTCGGACGCCAGACGGGCATGTATCGGTTCACGAATACGATCTCCGATGAGCAGGCTTTTGAGATGGTGAAGAAGACCTGCGCGGCCAAAAACTGCCAGCGCCGCATTCTCTGGCCGCTGACACCTGAGCAGCCCTTCCCGCAGGACGAATCGAAGGCGCAGGCAGGAGCCATTCCGCTTCTCTGCATTGAAGCCTGCCCTTACATCGTCTCTGCGGCACGAAAGAGCGCCAAGGAGGCCTTTGAGGCGAAAGAGGCCCAAAAAAAAGCAGCCGAGGCTGCTGGAGCCTCGGCTGCTTCGTGAGTCTGAGTCTTTAAGACTTTACGCGAAGACGCTGGTGAGCGGCTGGCCTTTGTCCGCGATGGTGAAGGGGCGCTTGCTGGGGCTGTAGATGACCTGATCAAGGGGGAGGCCGAGGGCGAAGGCGATGGTGGCGTTCATGTCCTGAATCTTGATCTTGTCCTCGATGACCTCGCGGCCTTCCTTATCCGTTTTGCCATAGACGAAGCCGCCTTTGACGCCGCCGCCAAACATGACGGCAGAGAAGGCTTTCGGATAGTGATCGCGGCCGACGTTTTGATTGATGTCGGGCGTGCGACCGAACTCGGTGGTGACGACGACGAGGGTGTCCTGGAGCATGCCGCGGAGGTGAAGGTCGTTGAGGAGGGCGGAGAGGCCCTTGTCGAGCGTCTCGCAGCGCTCGGGGACGGCGACGAAGTTGGCATTGTGAGTGTCCCAGCCGCCGAGGGAGACCTCGACGAAGCGCACGCCACGCTCGACGAGACGGCGGGCGAGGAGGCAGCCTTGACCGAAGGCTTCTTTGCCGTAGGCGGCGCGGACATCGGGGGCCTCGTCGGCGAGATCAAAGGCTTTGAGGTCTTCGGATTTCATCATGGTCATGGCATCGTCATACATGTCGGCGTAGGCCTTGACGTTGCGATGTGGGAAGGTGGCGCGGAAGTCCTTGTCGAGCTCGTCGGCAAGGGTCATGCGGGCCTGCAACTTCTCCGGTTGGCTGTTTTTGATGTTCTTGAGGCCATTTTCGGGATTGGAAACGAAGAGCGGTGCCTGCGCGGCGGGGAAGAAGCCGGCACCTGGATGGCGGCTGTCATTGCCGACGAAGACGAAGTTCGGGAGGGTGCTATTGCCACCACCCTGGAAGACATTCAGCCAAGCCCCCATGGCAGGATGGCGGATGGTGCCGCGCAGCTCGTAGCTGGTGTGCATCATGTAGTTTCCTTGCTCGTGGGCACCTTGAGTGGAGGTGAGCGAGTTGAGGATCGTGCCGTGATGCATGTGCTTCGCGGTGTTGGGCAGGTACTCGGAGATGCGGACGCCATCGGCGCTGGTCTTGATCGGCTTGGTGGGGCCGGCGGTCTCGACACCTTCCTTCACGTCCCAAGTGTCCATGTGGGACTGGCCGCCGCTCATGTACAAATAAATGACGTTTTTCGCGGTGGCGGCCTGGCGGAGCTTCGAGGAGCCTTCAAAGGCGGCGAAGGACTTGCTGGCGAGCGAGTTTCCGAGAAGGCCGACGCCGAGAAGCGATGAGGCGGTTTTCGCGGCGAAGTCACGGCGACTGATTTCGCCGGAGCGGAGGAGTTTGGAGGCGAGGTCGTGTTTCATGGCGTTGTGTTGTAGTACGTTGTCTTGTTGGAGCAATGCGGAGCGAGAGGAGCGGCAGATTACTGGATGAAGATGAACTGCTGGGTGTTCAGGAGGGAAAAAACGAGGTCCTGCATGTCGGTGAGGCCATTGTCTTGGGCTTTGAGCCAGGCGGTTTTTTCATTCGCACTGGGTTTGCGGGAGAGGATGGTCATGTAGGCGGCATCGACCTTGTCATCGGGATACTGGGCCTTGCGGACGGTGAGCATGAGCTGGCTGAAGCTATCGAGGAGCTGCGGAAGGAGGCTTCCGTTCATCATGGCGAGCGCCTGGGGCACGCTGGCCTCATTGTTGGCATTTTCGATGGTCTCGCGGTCGCTCTGACCGAATTCGCGGAGGTAGTGGCCACGCTGGGCGGGGCTTTCCAGCTCGGCGGCACGAACCGTGTCACGGCTCATGCGTTCACGGGTAGAGACGTATTTTTTGCGCTCCTTGGGCTCGGCGATGCCAAAGTAATCAGCCTCTTCTTCGTAGGCGGCGCGGAGTTTGGCATTCATGGCCTCCTTTTCTTCTTTGGTGAACTCTTTGCGGTCGTAACCGGGGATGATGACCTTCTCCGTGCGGACACCATTGGACATCATCATCATGGAATCACCCGCCATCATGGCAGGAGCGGCCTCGGTGCCGCCTTTGGTAGTGAGGGCGATGGTTTGGTAGGGCTTGCCGGTGACTTTTTCGAAGAGCTTCTTCTGGCCGGTGGTGATGACTTCCGCGTAGGTGACCTTGCGGCCTTCGTTTTGAATGCGGTTCACCTCGCTGCGAATGGCGTCGGATTTGGCTTTGAGTTCTTTGGCCTTGGCAAAGGCGGCCTCCTGCTCGGGGCCGGGTTTCATGGTCTCAGCCTTCTCCTGGGCATCGCGGGAGGCAGTGCGGGCCTCGGCGTAAAGCTTCTGCTGGCCTTCGGTGCGCTGGCGATTCATGCCGTAGATGGTTGCGGCCTTTTTGAGGCCTCCGAGAGCTTCCTCGGGAGAGAGCGAATCGACGCTGTCGGCGATTTTTTTGGCCTGAAGGATGCGCTGCTCCATGGCGTCGCGATTGGCCTGATTGATCATGTCCGGGCTGGGATTGATGAGGGTGACAAAGCTGTCCCACATCTGCTCCGCCGTCATGCGGCGAAGGAGGGGGCCGGTAAAGTGATAGGTGCTGCCAGCGGCGTATTCCTGGCGGGTGACCTGCGCTTGGTAGGCCTTGGTATTGTACAGCACCCGAAGGACAGCCTTCATGTCATACTTGTGGTCGATGACGAGCTTTTCGAGATGCTTTTCCATCTCGGGAATCATCGGAACCGTCATGTCCATGAGCTCGTCGAGCGGCTCAATGAGGGCGAGGCCGAAGACACGCTTCCAAAGGCGGTTCGCGATGACGGTGGTGAAACGCGGATTTTCCGGGCTGGTCATCCAACGTGCATAGGCCTGGAGCGGGGTCTCGCCGGGCTGGCAGACGCACTCGTGGCCCATCATGGTGCCAGCGCTCACGGCGGACTTGGGCTTGGCATCGGTATACTGATAGTCATGTGGAAGGGTGAGCTTCGCATCGCGGGTGCTGACGCTGGTGTAGCGCATGGTGTCACGCACGTCGTTCATGGCTTCCTGGTAGCCACGCTGCTCCTTGCGGAGCTTGTCCTGCACGTCGCGGCGCTTCGTCTGCACGACTTTCATGTCGGCCTCATACTTCTTGTAGGCGTCCGTGTAGGTCTTCTCGGCGGCAACACGCTCCTCCTTGGTCATCTTACCGCTGATTTTCGGACGCTGAGGACGCTGCGGCTCCTTGATGGCGGCACGCGCGGCATCCTCTTGCTCGCGGAGAAGGTCACGCACGTCTCCCATGATGCCGCCATTGTAGTCCTGGGTCTGCACACCGTAGGTGAAGGCCGCCATTTTGAAGAACTGCATCTGGGACCATTTATCGAAGGGATGGTTGTGGCACTGGGCGCACTCGATGCGGGTGCCGAGGAAGATGCGCGTGGTGTTCGCCATGTTGTCGAGCGGCATGCCGCGATCCCGCATGTAGTAGCCGATGGCACCGTCTTCCCAGGCCTTGCCCTGCGCGGCGATCATCTCGGCGACGAACTTGTCGTAGGGCTTGTTGTCACGAAGCGATTGCTTCACAAAGTTCGCATACGCCGCGCCGGTGATGGCACCGGTTTGATTGCCATTGCTGGTGAGGCGCAGCACATCCGCCCAGTAGTTGAAGAAGTGCTGCACATAGGCCTCAGAGCCGAGAAGCTTGTCGATGAGCTTCGCACGCTTGTCGGTAGCCTTGTCATTGAGGAATGCCTCGGCCTCGCGTGTGGTGGGAATGCGGCCGATGGTATCGAGGTAAATGCGACGGGCGAAGGTGTTGTCGTCAGTGGCAGGGTTACCGGTCAGTTTGTGCTTCTGCCAATCCGCCGCAAGAATTGAATCAATGGCAGCAGCGGCAGGCTGCACCTGCGGAGCTGCGAGGGCAGCCGAGGAGAGGCAGAGGAGGGCGAAAGTGGAGGCGAGAGGGCGCTTCATGCCGTCCTTTACGACAAAATCGAATCAATATATCACAAACCAGGTAAGAACTCTGAATGAGCCAAGTCCTTCACCACCAACAAAAAGGCCGTGGATCGCTCCACGGCCTTTGTCACGAAATGAAATCTCTCTGAGGAATTAGCGGCGGTTGCGACGGCGCAGGAGCACCATCAGACCGGCAGCGCCGATCAGAAGCACGCCACCCGGTTCCGGGATCGGGGCGCACTCACCGTTGAGGGTGGCGTTATCGAGGTAAAGCGTGCCCCCTTGGGAACCCCAGGCATAGAGTTCGACGTGGTAGGTTTCGCCATCGGCATCGATACCGGTGGGGAAGCCCGCGGAACCCTGGTTGAAAGAGAAATCGAGATCGTTCCAGAGACCGGTGTTGTTCATCGCGACCGGGCCGGAGGTGCGGTGCTGGATAGCTCCGCTGCTGTCTTCCCAGAAAATGGAAGCCTGGATCGAATCGACCGAGTTCACGCTCGGGCGCTTCCAGTCGAGGCTCAGTGCGCTGATGGAGATGGCCTCACCCGGGTTGACCAACACGTCAAAGGCTAGTGTGTTCATCTCCTGGCTCAGATCGCTGCGCACGAAAGAGTTGTCATAGGTCTTGTCCCAGCCGGCGAAGCAGCGGAACTTCGAGCCGTCTGGGCCGCCGAAGAAGTGCAGGCTTTGCGAGAGCGTATTCAGTGACAAGTCAGTCGCCACGAGGCAAGGGGCGCAATAGGTGACCTTGTTCGGGTCGTTGAAGTTGGTGAGGTTGTTGAAGTCGTAGAGCGCCAGAACATTCTGGAACGGATTGACGACCTGCGAGAAAGCCGAGCTGGAGAGGGTGGCGACTGCGGCGAGGGCGAAGAACAGCTTTTTCATGGGATTCGTGACGTTGAGTTTTGGTTTTGAGACCAGACCCGAGCCTGATAACAGCCCACAACGTTTAGCGGCCAGTTGCGCCCGAACAATCCCAAGTTTGCAAGAATTATCTCAGAGGCGTCTTGGTATTGAGAATATACTTTCACAGAAGGTCAGTTAGTCTGAAAAATCCACTCCACCCGGTTTCCATGCTCGTTTCATCTTCTCGCCTCCTCCTCACCTCCCTGCTGCTCGGCATGGCGATCACTTCGGCGGGATGCAAAAAGGAGGTCACGACGACGGAGACCATCCCCAACCTCGCCCCGCCCTCCCGCTGTGGAGACCCGCATCGTGTTCTCACGGCGAATGTGCGCCACCTCCCTGCCCCGCCTTTACGGGATGGCATCGGAACCTCCAGTATCCAAATTACCACCTCAAATCCCCAAGCGCAGGCCTACTTCGACTGTGGATTGAACCTCCTGCATGTGTTTTGGGAGTTTGAGGCTTACCGCGCCTTCCAAAGGGCTACGGAGCTCGATCTAGACTGTGCGATGGCCTACTGGGGCATCGTGATGTGCATGCCAGGGGCCAAGCCCGAGTTCCTCGTCGAGCGCACGAACGCCATGGGCCGCCTGATGGCACTTCGCGGCAAAGTTTCGCCGCGAGAGCAAGGCTACATCGATGCCCTGCAAGTCCTCGTCAGCCAGGGCAGCGAACGTTTTGCCGAGCGCCTGGAGGCGCAATGGCGGGCAGATCCCACGGATACCGATGCCGGAGCGCTGGCGGCCTATTATTTGAAGGACGGCTACACCTCCGGTGGCAAACGCACGCCGAATCAGGAGCGTGGCATCCAGATCATTGAGGAGATTCTCAAAACGCACCCAAACCATGTCGGTGCCCTGCACTATTCGATTCACCTCTACGAACTCGGCCCGGAGATCGACCTCGCCATGCCAGCGGCGCAAAAAATCTCCCGGCTGGCCCCGCGGGCGAGCCACGCGATGCACATGCCCGGACATGTGGCCTTCTTTCGCGGCGAGTATGACGCCGCCATTGATCACTTCCGTGCCGCTTACGCCGTCGATGAAGCTTATCACAAGGCCGAAAAGATCGAGCCAGCGGAGAATGAAAACTTCGCGCACAACCTGAACTTCCTCGCCCAGGCCTACGCGGAGGCGGGCAGGCTTCGCGAGGCCTTGCTGTATGCCGAGGAGTTAAAACGCACCCGGCTGGCCACCTCACGGTTACGCTCCGAAGCGGCCTCCGTCATCGCCTACGAAGGTCGTTCGCTCGCGGGGCGGCTGCTCATCCGGGCCGGTGACTATGCTCGAGCCGTGGAGACGCTCTCCCGCGAATCCTCCGACCTCGGCCCCTCCACGCCGAAGTATTTCCTCGAAGGTCTCGCCGCCAGCGCCCGAGGCCTCCAGGCGGCTGAACTTGGCAATCGAGACCAGATTTCCATCTCGCTCACCGATTTGGCCCGATGGACGCAACTTCTCAATGATGCCGCCCGCCAGATCCAGCAATCGGAAGAGGTCTTTTATACGCAGCGAGCCTCGCGCATCCTCGATCTCTTCGCCCGCACGCTGCGTGCTCAAGGCTCCTCCAGCATGCAAACCGGCCGCATCTTCATCGACGGGCTCATCGCAGCGGATGCCGATGGCTACCGCATGGACCCGCCGCTCATGCCGCTCTCCGTTCACGAGCTGGCTGGAGCCTTTTTCCTGCAACGCGGCGATGCCGCCGCCGCCAAGGCCGCCTACCAACAAGCGCTCATCCAGCGCCCACATAGCGGCTACATCATGCTCGGCTTGGCCCGGGCAGAAAAACTCGCCGCGAATGGCACCTCGAACGACCAGACGCAATTCGCCTGGAACCGCGTCATCGAATGCTTTCCGCAGGGCGATTCAAATCTCTCCGCGCTGATGGAAGCCAAGGCTGAGCTGGCAAAGTAAAACCGGTCACCGCTTCACCACGCACTCATCGTGGTTCATGAGCGCCTGCAAGAGCACGGCTGCGGCAGCGAGTTCAGGCGAAGGCGTCTTCGGCTTCCGCGAGCCCACATCGAGCAGTTTCTTCACGGCGGCAGCATCCTTCGTGAAGTGCGCCCACTGCTCCGCGTGAAGCTGCTGGGTGATGGAAAGCTCCTTCGCATCCGGCTTGCGACTCAGGCAATGCAGGAAAGCGCCCTCGATGAGCTTCAAGGTATCCCCCTTTGATTCCGTGATGAGCTTCTCCGCCAGCACGCGGGCGGCTTCGACGAATTGCGGGCCATTGAGCAAGATCAACGCCTGTAGCGGACTATCCGTGCGTTCACGTTTCGAGGTGCAAACCGCCCGACGCGGTGCATCAAAGGCCAGCATCGCCGGCGGTGGGCTCGTGCGACGCCAGGTGGTATAGAGGCTGCGGCGGAAGACCGCATCGCCAGCACTCGGACCGATGGGCTTGAAGGCCTCCGTCATTTCATACGGATACACCGGCGGACCACCCAACTGCATTTTCAGCAGGCCGGAAATGGCGAGCGCATTGTCGCGAATCATCTCGGCACTCAGGCGATGCCGCGGACCTCGGGCCAGCCATTGGTTGTCGGGATCATCCGCCATCGTCGTGGCATCGGCGATGCTGCGCTGCTGGTAAGTCTGGCTCGATACGATGGTATGAATCAGCCCTTTCACATCCCAACCGCTCGCGATGAAGCGCCCGGCGAGAAAATCGAGCAACTCGGGATACAGCGGACGCTCGCCCTGGCTGCCGAAGTCCTCCGAAGTCTTCACGAGGCCGCGACCAAACAAACTGGCCCAGATGCGATTCACCGTCACGCGGGCCAGCAGCGGATGATTCGGTGCCGTAAGCCACTTCGCGAGGCCCAGACGGTTCTTCGGCCATTCCGGCTGCATCGGAGGCAAAACCGCGGGCGTGATCGGACCGGCTTCTTCATCACGTTTGTCGTATTCGCCACGGATGAGCGTGTAGGCCTTCTTTGGCTGCGGAAGCTCCTGCATGACCATCATCTCCTTTTGCGCTTCGAGCAGCTTGGTGACCTCCGCTCGTGCGGCAGTGAGTTCATCGAGCTTCAACTCATGCGGCAGGCCCACATCGCGGCTGAAAACTCGAAAATCATCGATCAGGCCGCCTTTGAAGCCGCGATCACGAAAACGCTCGCCGAGGGCAATCGTGTCGCCCCCGCCACCGAGGATGTTTTTCGTCAGATTGTCCCGAATGACCTCCACCTCGGCTTGTTGGCCATCGATGAAGATGCGAAGGCCATCGGCACGGCTGGAGCCATCATTCGTCACGACGACCTGCAGCCACGTTTTGAGCGGAATGGACTTCTTCGTGCGGATGGAGATCGCATTGCCCGGCCAGAAGTGAATCAGCGACCACTTGAGCTTTCCTTCCTCGATCAGAAGCTCGTAACCACGACTGGCGGCATCCATCCAGGCCCGCGAGCGATGAAACACCACCGCACGCTCCTTCACATCCGGCGTCTGCATCCAGAGCGACACGCTGAAAGGCTCGTGACGCTGAAAATTGCCCACTTTGGTATCCACGGAATCATCGCCAGTGAATTGTATCGCGCTGCCTTCATGCCCCGGCACGAGCTTGTTTTCGCCTTTGAGCGTCGCTGGAGCCTTGGAGTCGATTTGATTCGCCAGCGTGTTCTTTTCCAGCTTGTCAAAACCGAAGCGAGCGATCTCGCCGTGCGCCAAATCAGGCTTCGCGAGGTGCTTTGGCAACTTCTTCTCCAACTCAGCCACCTTCGCCTTGGCATCGACGAGCTTCGCTTTTGTCGGCTCGTCCATCATCATGAGCGTGGGCGTGGGCGGCGACGGCGTGAAGAACGAATACAACCCCGCCTCGTCGATGTTTTGGAACATCGAGAACAGCCCGTAATACTCCTTCTGCGCGATAGGATCGTATTTGTGATCGTGGCAGCGAGCACACTCAAACGTGAGGCCGAGAAACGCCGTGGCAAAGGTCTGCACGCGGTCCGCCACATACTCCACGCGGTATTCCTCCTCGACGCTGCCGCCTTCCGCCTCCTGCTGGTGCAGGCGGTTAAAGGCCGTCGCGAGAATCTGCTCATCGGTGGCTTTGGGTAGCATGTCTCCGGCGATCTGCCAGATCACAAACTGGTCGAACGGCAGGTTCTCGTTCAGCGCCTTCACCACCCAGTCCCGCCACGGCCACACATCGCGCTCCCGGTCCACCTGAAAGCCATACGAATCCGCGTAGCGAGAGACATCGAGCCAATCCGAAGCCCATTTTTCGCCGAAGGAGGGTGATCGCAGCAGCTTCGGAACCAGATCGGACAGATCCGTCCGATCGGACGGATCAGGTGGGAGGCCGGTGAGATCAAAGTGAAGCCTGCGCCGCAGCGTGGTTGCCTCCGCTCTCGGCTGGAGTTTCAGACCACGCTGCGCCAGCCCAGCGCTCACGATCTCATCCAGGCGCTTCGCGGCATCTTGAATCAGGATTCTTGAATCAGGAATCGGGAATGAAGTGAAGCTCCAATGCGCCTCGTATTCCGCGCCCTCGCTGATCCAGCGGCGCAGCGTTTCGACCTCCGCCTTCGTGAGCTGGCCGAGCTTCGATTTCGGCGGCGGCATCAGCTCATCGGGATCGCTGGTCAGGATGCGGTCGAGGATGAGGCTCTTCTCCGGCTTGCCCGGCACGATGTGACCGTCCTGGATCGCGGCGGCACGATCATCCAGCCGCAGATCCGCCTCCCGCTTCTTCGCATCCGGCCCGTGGCAGTGAAAACACTTGTCCGAGAGGATCGGGCGGATGTCGCGGTTGAAGCGCAGCTTCTCCGCCGCGTGGACGGCAAGCGGGAAAAACAGGATGGCGAGGGCAAAACGCATGGGTAAAGGCTACGGCGGTGCCGCGTGAGATTTAGCGAGAGAATCCTTCGATGCCGTTGGATTGACGATTGTCGAGCCATCGAGTGTTGATTG
>JBEIGR010000039.1:0-17631 GCA_040381795.1 Verrucomicrobiaceae bacterium
GCAAAATGACGCGGAGAAGCGTGCCTCGCTGGCCTTCCTCGCCCGCAGCAATCCGCTCGTGGCCATGGCGCTGGGCCAGGGACACGCGGACCGCCTTCCCGCCGCAGGCATTTACACCTATGAACTGCGTGAGTACGATGCCGCAGGCAATCGCGACCTCCGCGTGCTGGGCCGTGTGACGGTGAATACTGCCGCTGGTGCTGCTCTGACCGCGCCAGGCAAGCCGGTGGAGGTGACGCGTGATGCGGAGCATCGCAAGGAGGAGCACCTCGCCGCGCACCTGCGCTGGGCCACGCCGGATGCGCTGCGTGACCGCTCCACGCTGCTCGCGGGCTTTCATCTTTACCGCGTGGACAGGGACTACACCGAGCACGCCAGCCGTCAGTGGCATCTCACGCCGCCGAGTGTCGCCGCGCTGCTCGCCGCGCCTGCTGGCGAGGTCACCCGCGTGAACGAACCGGTCATCACGCCGGAAACCACACTCAATGAAGCCCAGGCGCTCGATGCGAACGACCACGACACCTTTTTCATCGTCGATGACAACCGCCGCTTCGAAGCGGGTGGCCATCCTTTCAGCGATGGAAAGGCCTACTACTACTTCGTCACCAGCGTGGACATCCTCGGGCGTGATAGCGCGGTGTCCGCCGGCACGCTCGTGACACTGCACGACCGCCTCGCGCCGCTGCCGCCGAAAGATGTGCGTGTGACGAACGAGGTGACCTTTGCCGCAAACAACCGCACGCAGCATCTCCGCGTGCGCTGGCCGCGTGCCAGGGACGCCAGCAGCAGCATCGTGGAGTATCACGTCTTCCGCTGGACCTCGCTGGAGGAGATCGCGCAGTTCCGCGCGAACCCGAACGCGCGGCGCATCGGCATCGTGCCGCATCACCACGCCACCACCGAGTTCATCCTCGATGACACCGGCGCGGGCGCTCCACGCCTGCCGCCGGCGAACGGCCAGCCGAATGTGAGCGGCAGCTTGTTCTTTTACACCGTCAAAGCGGTCGATGCCTCCTCCGGCGGCAGCAATGTCAGTGCGCACAGCGCCCCGGCACGCGGCATTTTGCGTCAAGCAAGCGGCCCCGGCGCTCCAAGCGGCGAACTGGTGATCCGCACGCACCCCCCGCAGCTTGTTTACACCTCCTTCGGCACGGATTTGGAGGAAAATCTGCCGGAAAACATGCTGCACCTCCAGCTCATCTGCGGAGCCACCACACAGCGCAGCTACGAGTGGGCGGAATTCCGCATCGGCAACAATCCCGGCGAGCAACTGGGGCGCGTGTACTTCGGCCGCGATGGCGTGGAGTCGCAGGCGGCCACGCTTTACCTCTCCCGCAGTGAATGGCCCGGCACGCTTTACTGCCGCGCAGCCACTCGCGGCGGAGAAATCAGCAACTGGGTGCCTGCGGGCATCACACCGCCCACAAAGTCGGAGGATGTGCGCTTCGCGGTGCTGTGGACGGCTTCCATTCTCTCTCAAAACATCCCCGCAGGCGGCCCCGGAGGCTCCACGCATTTCTCGGTCGATCCCGGCAGCGGTGCACGCGTGCCGGTGGTCATCGGCGCGACGCCGGGAGATGGCACACGCGAGCTGCGCCTCTATCGCCGGGTCGATGACGGCCCGCTCACGCTGCTCAGCACGCAGGTGCTCGGCAATGACAACGATCCCATCACGCAGGAAGACCTCGCCGTGCCTGCGGGTGCCGCGCGGGTCTGCTACTACGCGCAAGGCGTGGACAAGGACGGCGTGCCCAGCCGACTCGTCTTCCTCGGCTGCATCCAGGTCATCAATGACGCGGAACTGCCCGTGCCGCGCCTGCTGCGTCCTGAGCCCGAAGAAGGCCCCGCCGGTGCTCCGCGCATGCGTTTGCGCTGGGCCTGCGCCCCGCATGGCGTGGAGCGTTTTGAGCTGTGGATCGCCCGCCGTGCCAATTCACCGCACACCACCTTCGCAGGCTCCGGTTTGAGCGGAAACCTCGCCGAAGGCCGCGTGCGTCATCCGCTGCGCGAGGGGCTGGAGTTCGGCATTTATCAAACCGTCGTCACCAACCAGGTCAGCACGCAGGAAAACGGCGCTGTCTTCACCGCGCTGCTGCCCGTGAGCAGCAGCGACGAATATGAAATCACCGTACGCGCCGTCGGCGAGGGCACCTTCGGCGGAGGACGTACCGCAGGCGCTTTTTCAAATTTCGGCAGCTTCCTCTGGAACGCCACTGAGGCCACCGGCGTAAGTGTGAACGTCCCATGGCCCGCCCGCCCGCTGCCGCCCGCGCGTGCGGCGGAGGCATTTCATCCGGGTGTGGCGGCCGTGTTTTTACCGAATCTCGGCTCCGGCACGGCCTGGAAGGGCGTGGGCATTCACGTCGGCGAATACGAGTATCGCGGTGAGAATCCGGACTTCGTCAAAGCCAGCGCCACCGGCCCGGCGAACTCCATGCCGCGCTATTTCCTGCCCGGCCAGCTTGATCCGAAGCTGCTCTTTTATCACGAGACCACGCCGGACGATGCGCCTTCCAAACTGCTCTGGCCGCTGGTGCTCTACCGCGTGCAGCTCTCCGCCACGAATCAACCTGTCACTGGCGACACCACGCAGGCCTCGCCTTTGATGGAAACCATCGCGCATGAGCTCACCACCGCCGCCGGTGATCCCGCCACGCTCGTGCATGATCCCTACGTCGCCGTTATCCCGCGTCAGGGAGCTGTCTTTGGCAGCACGCACGACATCTACGTCCTCGACCGCAATCCCGTCATCAAAGGCGCACGCTATCAATACCTGCTCGTCCGCATGGGTGCGGACGCCGAGCCGGAGGAAGTCCTCGCCACCCTGCCCGTCACCATCCCGCTGAATCCATGAAAACGACCCTGCTCACTGCACTCACGCTCCTGCTGGCCCACACCGGCCTGCATGCCGCCCGTTTCGTGAACGAGACCTCCACGCTGCTCGTCAGCGCCGGTGATTTCGATGGCGATGGCGACCAGGACGCCGTCATCCTCCACCGCGCCAGCGGCGTGGCCACCCTCGGCATCCGCCAGGCAAATGGCACGCTGCTTTTCCGCCCGCCCGCCGCCACCGGCGTGCCAAACACCACCGGCATGGCCGTCGGCACGCTGCTCGATACCACCCGCGACACGCTCGCCCTCACCGCACCGGATGCGAACCGCGTGCAGATCGTCAACGCGCTCGATCCCTCGCTGCATCCGCAAACCGCCACGCATCCGCTCGCCGGGCCGCGCCTCGTCGCCGCAGCCAACATGCCCGGCGTCGGCCTCGCGGGGCTCGATGACCTTAGCGTCGTCGCCGGATGGCCCGGACTGCTGCCCGCGGAGTCGCGCCGCCTCACCAACAACGGCTCAGGCAACTTCACCGCCTCCGCGCCCGGTTTCTTCAATGCCGTCATTCGCGGCTGGAATCCCATCACGCTCACTCGCGGTGGCCTGGTGCGTCTCGCCTTCATCGAAGACGGCTCACCGAGCGCCACGTTCCGCGTCGCGGTGCCTTCCGTGGCCTCACTGAGCTATCCCGCCAGCATTCCCAGCCTTCCTACGGGCCTGTCCTTCATCCACGGCCAGTTTGATGCCGCCGAGAGTGATTTTCTCTTCTTCACTCCTGGCGGCACGGAGGTCATCTCACGACGCATCCAGCCATCGGGTGACTCTTTTTATGGAGCGCTGACTTTTTCCTTCCCCACACCGCTGCGCCAGCTCTTGCGGCTGGAGGACGCGGCGCGTGACCGCGTGCTCATCACCCCGGAAAGCGGCCCACCCGCCGTGTATGACTACGACGGTGCCGCGGGCTTCACCCTCGTGCAGGAACTCCCTCTCACCGGAGACATCGCCGAAGGTGCCACCGGCATCGCACTTGGCGGCGGGGCCTTCATGCTTGCCCATGCAGGTGCCAATGGTCAGTTGCCCACCAGCTTCTCCGTGTTCCAAAAAAACGGCGCAGGCTACCTCGGCATCCAAACCAACATCCCGCTACCAAAACTCGACGAAGCGCCCTCGCTGCAAGGAAACGTCTTCTTCTTCGCCGGCACGCCGATGCGTGATGAACGCCCGCCGCTCGTCGGCCAGTGGAGCGTGGGCGACTGGTCCTCCGCTCTCGCGCTCGGCGTCACGCCGCAGGTTTCGGGCGAGTTGTATCAAAACACGGCCTCCGGCCTCGGTGGCCTCTTCAATCGTGCCATCACGCCGCTGCCGGGCGGCACGCTCGGCGCCCTCGCGAATCAATTCATGCCGGACATCTCCGTCTCCAATCTGCGCACCGCGCCCGCCGTGCTAGGCAGCGGCTCCGCTGGCATCACTTTCTCTCCTGATGCCGCCAACATGCAGCGCCAAGCCGTGCAAGTCATCCTCACGGCCTCCGACCCCGCCGCTGCCATCCAGCATCGCACCTCCACCAGCGCAGCCTTTGTCAGCTATGCCGCACCCTTCTGGCTCTACACCGATACCACCATCGAAGCCTTCGCCGTGCTGCCGGACGGCACTCGCAGCGCCGTCGCGCGTGCCAACTACACCTTCGACACCGAAACGCCGCCTGAGAAACAAGATAGCGATGACGACGGCGTGCCCGACTTCGTCGAGCGCAGCCACAACCTCGACCCCGCCGTCGGTGATGACAGCGATGGCGATGGCTTTAGCGACCTTGATGAACTCCTCGCCGATACCTCCCCCAGCGACGCGAACGATTTCCCCGCCTCACGTCCCGCCACGGCGGATCAATGGACGCTCAACATCACTCCGCGCCCACTCAACGGCCTCACCAACAACGACACCGCCGCGCAAACCGGCGTGCAGATCGAAGTCCATGATGTCGGTGGCTCCTTACTCGGCTCCGCCCTCACCACCGCGCCTGCCACCGCACCCGTCGCCAGTATCCGCGTCGATCCTGTCGAAGCGCAGCAGCGTCTCCTCGTCATCAGCACCCCTGCGCATTTCAAACTCCAGACCAGCGATGTCGACAAGCTCCGCGGCCGCGAACTCATCGGCCTCCTCGCTGTGCCGGACGCGCCCGTGGTGGAGCCAAATTTCAGCTTCAATCCCGCCGCCAGCCTCGCATCCGAAGCCGCCCGCTGGACTGCGGAATACGCCAGCGCACGCCTCGCCGCCCAGCGCCCAACGGCGAATGTCACGCTCGATTTCGAGGACGCGCTCACCCTTCTCCTCGTCGAGCGCCGCATTGGCTACATCAGCCAGTTTCGCGGCATCGGCGGCTCCATCGACCCACCCTCGCTCACCATCTACCGCGAAGGCGAGATGCGTCCGCAATTTGGCACCGCCATGTCCGCTGAAGTCCTCGCCAGCCTCGAACGGCCCTTCGGCAGCTTCGCGCCCGAATACTCACCCGCCATCCGCGTGCGCGAACTGCTCGCTCACGTCGAATCCCTCGTCGCCAACACCAGCAACGTCACCGGCATGGCCGCGCTCAAAAAAGTCGCCCGTGAAATTTACCGCCTCAGCAGCCAAAGCCACAACACCAGCCCAGGCACCTATCCCCCGCCCTTCACCACACTGCGCCGTTTTGTCAGCATGGGCTTCCTCGACACCGCTTATCAAAGCGCCGTCAATCTCACGTCCCAGGAGCTGAGCGATGCCTCCAGCTACATTTTCGGCTTCGGCTTCAATTCGGCCACCAACCGCCCTGTCGTCACCCTCACGCTCAAAGCCACTGGAAACACCTCGCCAGACGGTCGCACCCTCGTCACCAGCCTCGGCGGTACCACCACCTACTCACTGCTCGACGCCCGCCACCGCCCCTACGAGCTGCCGCAGTCCTTTTTGCTCCCGCAGGGCTCCCAGATCGTCGTCACCGCCTACAACGACCTCGGCCCCACACAAACACCACGCCCCCTCGAAGTCCTCTCCGTCTCCCTCGCCCTCATCCCGCTCCCCAGCCCCACCGACCGCGATGGAAACCTGCTCGCCGACGACTGGGAGTTGCTCTTCTTCGGCCATCTCGGCAATGATGCCTTCTCCTCGCCCGACTCCAGCGACTACAGCCTGCTACAGCGCAGCCTTGCTGGCACGGATCCAACGAGTGGCGACAGCCTGCCCGCCGAGCCCGTCGTGGCATTCCAGTTTGCCGACATCGTGCCCAGCGCATCCCGCGATCCTGTGACGGGCGAGTACACGCTCTTTTTCCAGTGGCCGACCGCCTATCTCGGGGCGTTTGAATTCGACATTCAGCAGTCCTCCAACCTCAGTGGCTTCACCTCGCGCCCTGCCACCATCACTCATCTCGGCGGTGGTCTTCACCGCGCCGTCATTCCTGGAACCACCGACACTCGCGCTTTCTACCGAGCTGCCGTGCGGTTGCGGTAGGCTGATTATGGCAGCATGGTGACGAAGTGAGGCCCTGCTCTGGAGGCTGCCGGAGGGCAAACTGCGTCTCAAATTGCCGCAGCAGGGCATCGCCTGCGGCTTTTGCGATGAACGACTGGAGCCTTTGCCATTAGCATCGATGGAAGCCGGGGCGCGAAGATCGCCGATGACAACGTAATCCTGCTTTGCCTGCCTGACATGGCCGTAATCGCCCAAATGCCCGTACCAAACACACCGGAGCACACCAGTCTGGCATTTAGCGCGGATGACTAGCGCCTTTTCATCCACAGCGGCCACGGTGAAGTCCACCGCGGGAACCTCGCAACGACCGAAGCCGAACTACAAGCCGCAGGAATCTGGATTTTAAAAAGAGTGCAGAGAGTCTTCATGATTTGGCCGTATCGTTGCTCATTCCTTGTCCTCTGCCGCTAATTCACAATTCATGCCGAAATCTCCTCTCAGCGCCCCACGCTCCTATCGCGGAGCGAGAGGGCTACTTTGCTTCGTGCTGGCGACCTCCTTTGCTCACGCCGCTGATGACACACCGAAGCTCGTGCAGCAGTTTCTTGGCAAATACTGCCTGGAGTGCCATGACGCGGATGTGCAGAAGGGCGACCGCGCTTTTGACGCGTTCGCTTTGCCGCTGAAGTCCGTCGCGGATCTCATTGAGGCACGCGACATCATCGACCAGCTCACGCTGAAGGAAATGCCGCCGAAGAAGGCAGATCAGCCGAAGGATGATGAGCGCATCGCGATGATCCGGGCGCTGCGTGATGGCACGGTGGCGGCTCATGCGAAATTCCAGACCACGGGCAGCCGCACGGTGATGCGCCGCCTTTCCAGCCGCGAGTATGAAAACACGCTCGCCGTGCTGTTTGGGCGTCGCGTGGACACGTTGGGTCTCACGGCGGATTTTCCGAAGGAGAAGACCACCGAGCACATGGACACGATCGGCAAGTCGCTCGTGACCTCCGGCTTCCTCGTTGATCAGTATTTTCAATCTGCGAACCGCCTCGTCGAGACGCGGCTCGGCAAACCGGCGACGCCGCCGAAGGATTGGAAGTTCAACGGTCACTTCGTGCAATACGAGGAGCTTCAAGGCTCGCACAAAAGCGCCTTCAACTACCGCTACCTGAACATCTACGAGCAGCCGAACAGCGACACGCGCCAGGGCGGCTACGGCCACATCGAGGACTTCAAGCAAGGCGTGCCCGTCTCCGGCCTCTACGACCTCGAGGTCGAGGCCACGGCGATGCATCGCGACACGCATTACGATCCCGCCATCTTCGGCATCGACTTCTCCGAGCCCTTCATCCTCGGCGTCGTGCCCGGCGATATCACCAAAGGCCACATCCATTACCCGCAGGCCATCGAGCCACTGCTCGCCAGCACTGTGGTGCCGGATAACACGCCCACTTGGTTCAAATTCCGCGTGTGGCTCGAAGCAGGGCAAACTCCGCGCTTTATCTTCCCGAACGGCCCCTTTGAATCCCGCGCCTCCGTCGTCACGATCAACAAAAAGTACAAAGACGAGTTCAAATCCGATGTTGGCTCCTCCGGCGTTGGTCGTGCGCATATTTTGAAGGAAGGCAAGCTTCCACACATTCGCATCAGCGAGATCAAGATCCGCGGCCCCGTGCCCGAAAAGCCCAGCGCCGAAGAGGTGGCCGTTTTCGGTAAAGAAGGCTTCCAAGACGCCAAGGCGCTCGATCAACTGAATGCCTTCGCCGAGAAGGCCTATCGCCGACCGCTCACCGAGGCTGACCGCCAGCCCATCCGGGCGCTTTTTGACAGACGCATCGCCGAAAAAGCCACGCCACGACAGGCCGCGCTCGATGCCGTCAAGCTCATCCTTTGCTCACCGAGCTTCCTCTATCTCAGCGAGATCACCGACGAGTCCGCGAAGGCCCTGAAGCCTCACGACCTCGCCACCCGGCTCTCTTTTGCCCTTTGGGCCACACCGCCGGATGAAACGCTGCTCACCTCCGCGAAGTCCGGCAAGCTCACCGAGGACGCCGAGCTGAAAAAGCACATCGAACGCATGCTCAGCGATGAACGCATCAGCGGCTTCGTGAATGGATTCCTCGATAGCTGGCTGAACCTCCGCGACCTCGGTTCCCAGCCGCCGCCGCGTGAAGTCGTGCGCTCCTACTACGCCGAGGACCTGCCCACCTCGATGAAGACCGAGGCGCGGCTCTTTTTCCGCGATCTGCTCAAGAACAACGGCTCCGTCGCGCAGTTCATCGACTGCGACCACTCCTTCGTGGACAAGAAACTCGCCAAACTCTACGAATTGCCCGAGGCGAAGACCCTGCGCCTCGCCGATGGCTTCAAGAAAGTCAGTCTCACCGGCAACACGCATCGCGGTGGCCTGCTCGGCATGGCCGCCGTGCTCACCGTGAGTGCCAATGGCGTCGAGACCTCACCCGTCACGCGTGGTGTGTGGGTCACCGAAAACATCCTCGGCATTCCACCACCACCACCACCGGATGTCGTCCCCGCCATTGATCCCGATGTCAGCGGTGCCACCACCATCCGCGACCGCCTCGCTAAACACCGTGCCGACGCCGCCTGTGCCGAGTGCCATCGCAAGATCGACCCTCTAGGCTTCAGCCTCGAAGCCTACGATCCCGTCGGCCGCTGGCGCCAAAAATACCCCGCCGCCAACAAGAAGACCAAACCCGCCGAGATCGACACCACCGGCGAATTCCCCTCCGGCGAGACCTACACCGACTTCGCCACCTTCAAGAAGGTCATCCACGACACCCGCGCCGATCATTTCACCCGCCACCTCATCCGCCAGTTCCTCACCTATACCACCGGCCGCACCATGGAACTCAACGACGATCTCCTCATCGACCAGCTCCACGACCAAGTGAAGAAGGAGGGCCTCGGCCTGAAAACGCTGATGGTCGAGTGCCTGATGAGCGAGGTGTTTCGGTCGAGGTGAGGTGGCGGAGTATGAATGCCGTGAGGGGGGCGAAGATGGACGATTTCCCCGAAGCTGAGCATGCCGGGAATCGACGATAGACATTAGGCGATAGAGGGCTACTCCGAGAGCGACACTTTGCCCCACATGGACGCCCACCAACGACCGAAAAAATTCCTGCCGCATCCCTTCCACTACCATCAGGAGCTGGAAGTGATCATCGATAACCTCACGAACGAAGGCACGGGGGTGGCTCGTGTGGACGGCTGGGTCGTTTTCGTGCCTTTCACGCTTCCCGGCGAGCGAGTGCGCTGCCGTGTCTTCCGCAATCACAAGAACTACAGCCAGGCGGACCTCATCGAGGTGCTCGAAGCCTCGCCAAAGCGGCTGCAACCGCCCTGTCCGCTCTTTGGCCAGTGCGGCGGCTGCCAGTATCAGCACCTCGCGTATGAGGAGCAGCTCATCTGGAAGCGAAATCAGGTCACGGAGCTGCTGCGGCACATGGCGAAGATCGAGCATGAGGTGCTGCCGGTCATTCCCTCGCCGGTGGAATATGGTTATCGGTCGAAGATCACCCCGCACTTCCAAAAGCCGCGTGAAGGCCAGATCCAGGACATCGGCTTTCTCCGCATCGGCACACGCATGTCCATTCTGGATGTGCCTCACTGCCTGATCGCCATGCCGGCCATCAATGAGGCGCTGCCAGCTCTCCGCGAGGGCATCAAAGCGAGGTCTGATCAATTCAAGCGCGGTGCCACCCTGCTCATGCGTGCGGCGAAGAACGGCGTGCTCACTCAGAGCGATCAAATCGCCATTGAGGAGGTGGATGGCATCAAGTTTGAGTTCCAGGCTGGCGATTTCTTCCAGAACAATCCCTTCATCCTGCCTGCCTTCGTGCAGCATGCGGTGGCGGAGGCCAAAGCCTGTGGTGCTCGCTTCCTGGTGGATGCCTACTGCGGCAGCGGCCTGTTTGCGCTTTCCGCCGCGAAGGCCTTTGAGGAGGTCATCGGCGTCGAAATCTCCGAAACGGCAGTGGTGAAAGCCACGCACAATGCGCAGATCAATGAGATCACGAACTGCCGCTTCCTCGCCGCCGATGCGCAGAAGGTCTTTGAAGTCGTCCCGCATGCCGGGGCGGATACGGTGGTGCTCATCGACCCTCCGCGGGCCGGGTGCAGTCGCGAGTTTCTCGATCAGCTCTTCGCCTTCGGTCCGAAAGCCGTCGTCTATGTGAGCTGCAATCCCGCCACCCAGATGCGCGACCTCGTTCTCTTCCAAGAAGCCGGCTTCAAGCTCCACAAAGTCCAGCCCTTTGACCTCTTCCCGCAGACGAAGCACCTCGAGTGCGTGATGACTCTCTCGAAGTGAGATGCTTCAGACACGTCTGACGTGTCTGACCCGTCAGACAGAGCCGTTCACTTCCCCTTCAAAGCGCGGTCGATGTCCTCCCAAAGATCCTCGACGTGTTCGATGCCCACGCTGAAACGCACGAGACTGTCGGTGACGCCAGCTGCTTCACGGACGTCTTTGGGGAACGAGGCGTGCGTCATGCTGGCAGGATGGGCGACAAGGCTTTCGATGCCGCCGAGGCTTTCGGCTTGGGTGAAGAGGCGCAGACGGCGGATGAAATCGAGCGTCTTGGCATAGCTGAGGCCGAAATCGGCGAGCAGCATGCCACCGCCGAGTTTCATCTGCTTCTTGGCGAGCTTGTATTGCGGGTGGCTGGTCAAAAACGGATACTTCACGGCTTTGACGCCTTTGCGGCCTTCGAGGCGTTTGGCGAGTTCGAGGGCATTTGAGCTGTGACGCTCGATGCGCACGGCTTCGGTCTTTGCGCCGCGTGAGACGAGCCAGGCATCGAAGGGGCTGGGCTGCAAACCGAGGGCTTTTTGGGCGAAGATCATCTTTTCCTGCCACTCGTCGTTGTTGGTGCAAACGGCACCGCCGAGGCAGTCGCTGTGGCCGTTGGTGTATTTGGTGGTGCTGAGCTGCGAGAGGTCCGCACCGAGGTCGAGCGGCTGCTGGAGCAGACTGGAGGCAAAGGTGTTGTCCACGGCGACGATGCTGCCGACTTTGTGCGCGGCGTCGGAGATCGCCTTGATGTCGAGGATCTTCAAAAGCGGATTCGTAGGCGATTCGAGCCACACCAGCGCCGGTTTGAGGTCTTTGATGAGGGCGTAGTTCGCCGGATTGGTGAGGTCGGCGTATTTGATTTTGATGTCGAAGCGGCGCAGGACGCGCTCGAAGAGACGGTAGGTGGCTCCGTAGATCTGCTGCTCGCTGAGGATGGTATCGCCCGCTTTGAGCGAGAACATGATGGCGCTGATGCTGCTGATGCCACTGGCGAAGATGGTGGCGTGCTTCGCATTCTCCAGCGAGGCGAGCGTGGCCTGGAGGTTGCGGAAGTTCGGATTGCCGCTGCGGGTGTAGTCAAAGCCGCCGGGGTTTCCCGACTCGAAGGTCGAGGTCATGTAGATCGGCGGGATCACGGCGCCGGTTTCACTGCGCCAGTCCTGCCCGACGTGGATGGCACGGGTCTCAAAACGGGCGTCAGCGGGGATGGTGGGGTCTTCCTTCATGTGGGGGGAGGAATGGCGGAGGTTCGCGAGATCGGCAAGGTTTTGTCACGGGTAGGCGACAACACCCTCAAATGCGGTGGCCTCCGAAGGCAGATTTAGCTTTGCAAGGCTCCGCGCTGCATGCTTTATGGTTCAACTTCGCCCTCCTCATGTCTGATTCTACTCCTCGCAAATTTCGTCGTGTTCTTCTCAAACTCAGCGGCGAGGCATTGAGGCAGCCCGGCAGCACGGACAACATCAGCCCGCCCATCGTCGAGGACATGGCGGCGCAGATCAAAGCGGCGCACCAAACCGGCCTAGAAATCGCTCTCGTCGTGGGTGGTGGCAATTTCTGGCGTGGCGTGAGCGCCTCAAACAAAGGCATGGAGCGTGCCACGGCCGATTACATGGGCATGCTGGCCACCGTGATGAACTCCTTGGCCGTGCAGAGCATGCTGGAGGCCATGGATGTGCCCACGCGGGTGCAAAGCGCCATCAAGATGGACAATGTGGCCGAGCCCTTCATCCGCCGCGTGGCCATGCGTCACCTGGAACTCGGCCGCGTGGTCATTTTCGCCGCCGGAACGGGAAACCCCTTCTTTTCCACCGACACGACCGCTGCGCTGCGTGCGAGCGAGATCAGCGCCGACATTGTTTTGAAGGCCACGAAAGTGGACGGCATCTACGATGCCGATCCGAATAAAAACCCCAACGCCGTCAAATTCGACCGCATCAGCTTCCACGAGTGCCTCACGCGTCAGCTCAAGGTCATGGACGCCACCGCCTTCTCCCTCTGCATGGAAAACAACATGCCTATCGGCGTCTTCAGCATGAACGAGCCAGATAACATCCGCCGCGCTCTCACTGGCGAGCACATCGGCACGCTCGTCGATGCGGCGGGGGCGTAGCAGGCTGAAGACGGAGGAATGCGCTTGAGCTTCTCCGCCGGAGCGTCCAAGAAAGGGAGGTAACCACTTATCCCTGATCTTTTATGGACGCTGAAATGACCATCCTGGAATGCGAAGAATCGATGACGAAAGCCGTCGAGCATGCCATTCACGAATTTGCCACTGTGCGCACCGGCAAGGCGAGCCCCACGCTTGTCGAAAACATGGACGTTCACGTTCACAGCTACGGCAGCCACATGAAGCTAAAGCAGCTCGCGATGATCACCACGCCGGATGCCCGCCTGATCCGCATCGAGCCGTTTGATTCGAGCACGCTTCAGGACATCGACCGGGCGATCCGCGAGTCCCGTCTCGGCCTCAATGGCAGCATTGAGGGGAAGGTGATCCGCCTGCCGATCCCCGCTCTTTCGCAGGAGCGCCGCGAGCAGATGGTGAAAATGGTAAAGCAGCTCGGCGAAGAAGCCCGCGTGCGAGTGCGCAGCGCCCGCCGCAGTGCTTTGGAGGATTTAAAGGCGGCCGAAAAGGAAAGCAGCATCACCGAGGATGATCTCCGCCGTCTCGAAAAAGACGTGCAGACGATGACGGACAAAAAGATCGCCGAAATCGATCAGCACGTCGTCTCAAAGGAGAAGGAAGTTTTGACGGTCTAAGCGCGATGGCCTCCCTTGCCGATCAACTTTCTCGCCTGCTCGGCCCCGACCGCGTTTCGACCACGGCGGCGGATCTCGCCACGCACAGCACGGATAAGTGGTTCGCCTCGAACCCGCCTGAGGTCGTGGTGCATGCGCAAAACGTAGACGATGTGTCCAAGACGCTCCGCTTTGCCAATGAGCACAAGATTCCCGTCACGCCGCAGGGTGCCCGTGTGGGCTATGTGGGTGGTTGTGTACCGTTACACGGAGGGATCGCCCTCTCTTTGGCGAAGATGAATCGCATCGTCGAAATCAAAACGGAGGATGGGGTGGCCGTGGTGGAGCCGGGTGTGATCACCGGCCAGTTGCAGGCTGCCGTGCGCAAACTGGGCTGGTTTTATCCGCCAGACCCGGCGTCGCTCAAGGAGTGCAGCCTCGGCGGAAACATCGCTACGAATGCCGGCGGGCCTCGGTGCCTGAAGTATGGTGTCACGCGGCATTACGTGCTCGGTTTGCAGGCGGTGCTGGCGGATGGCAGCATCGTGGAGGCGGGCGGGCGATGTCACAAAAACAAGACGGGTTTTGACCTCGTTGGCCTCATGGTGGGCAGTGAAGGTCTGCTCGGTGTCGTTACGCAGGCCACACTGCGCCTCATTCCGCATCCACCGATGCGGGCGATGCTCTCGGCGGGCTTCAATTCGTTCGCGGAGGCGGCGAACGCCGTGCAGCGCATCCTTGGCAGCGGCTTTTTGCCCTCGGCGCTAGAGATCGCGGATAAATTCACGCTCCGTGCGGCTCGCGAGTATCTCGGCGAATCCGTCACGCCGAAGGGCGATGCGCATTTGCTCGTCGAGATCGATGGCCAAAGCGGATCGGTTAAAGGTGAGCTGCAGCAGCTCGCGAAGCTCGTGCGTGAACTCGGCTGCATCTGCCTCGAAGAAGCCATGGGCGAGGACGCGTGCGAGGCGTTCTGGAAACTGCGCCGCGAGTTCAGCTACAGCCTACGGAATACCGGCCTCATCAAGCTGAACGAGGATATCGTCGTGCCGCGTGGCAAGCTGGTCGAGCTCGTCGAGTTCGCCGAGCAGTTGCAGGCCGAGTTTGGCTTCCCCGTGGCTTGCTTTGGCCACGCGGGCGATGGCAACATCCACGTCAACATCATGGTGCCCACGATGGACGATCCGCCCATCCGCGAGCGTGCCGAGGCCGCTCTCGACCGGCTTTTCCATCAGATCATCGCCTGGAAAGGCGCCATCACGGGCGAGCACGGCATCGGCATCGCGAAAGCCCGCTGGTATCCTCATGCCGTGCCTGAGGCGGCCCGGGCGATGCACACGGCACTAAAGAAGGCGCTCGATCCGAACGGGATTTTGAATCCCGGGAAGTTCATTTCTTGAGCTTCCAGAGCACATCCTCTGCCTGCGGGGCATTCTCATCCAGCGGGGCGATTTTTTCGGCAATGCGGAAGATGACGAGGATCAGCTCCACCGTCACGCGGGCCACGATGGCATAGGCCAGCAGAGCCAGTGGGGCCGTGATGAAGCCCAGGAAGCTATCCATCCAGCGCCAGGTGTAGATCACCGCTCCCACGAGGCTGAGCGCATAAACCACCCGGATGAGCTTCGGCGTCACGAGGCGCTTAAAGCTCAGATCGAGCACGAGATCGAGGGTGGCCCGGATGAAGGACCACAGGCGGGTCACGGGGGAGCTGGAGGAGGGGTCAGTGCTCATGGCGGGGAGCTTACGGCAAGCTGGAAACGCGGCAACCGGCCAAAATTCGGGCTTCCAAAGCATCGTGACGCTTCGGAATATCCGTTTGCGCTTTCTGGCAAGCGAGACAGAATTCGCGCCTCTTTTTCTGGCCCGCCGATGCGGGCTGATTGAAAACATCCTTCGGAACTCAACACCCTGCCCGTCCATGCCTGCGAAAAAGTCCAAAGCAGCGGCCAAGAAGCCTGCTGCGAAGCCCGCCAAGAAAGCGCCTTCTAAACCGGCAGGGAAGCCGAAGGGGAAACCTGTCCCCGTCAAGAAACCCGCTTCCAAAAAGCCTGCCCCCAAACCTGTGAAGAAAGCTCCTGCGAAACCCGCACCCAAAAAAGCCGCCCCGGCCAAGAAGCCAGCGGCCAAGCCGGCCCCCCAAAAGGCTGCTCCTGCGAAAAAAGCAGCGCCAGCTAAGAAGCCAGCGGCTCCTGCCAAAAAACTCCCGGTACCCGTCCCGGCGAAGCCCGCCCCCAAAGCGCCGGTGAAGCCAGCCGTGAAAGCCCCTGAAAAGAAGGCTGAACCAGCTCCCGCACCCGCCGCCGCTCCGGTGAAGCCTGCTGCTCCGGCAAAGCCTGCTGCTCCGGCAAAGCCTGCCAAGCCTTCCTCCAAGGCTCCCGTGACGATTCCGAAGGGCAAGGTCAGCGCTGGCCCGAAGACCGGCACGCCCCGTCGCGTGGCCGAGGAAGAAGGAGCCACCATCGAGATCGCCAAAGGTCCGGTGAAGATGACCCCGTTCCTCAAAAAGCAGAAGCAGCGCCTCATCGAACTGCGTGATGCCTACATGAACTCCATCGAAGGCGTGGCCAGTGAGACCATGGGCGGCGGCGGTGATTCCTCCGCCTTCGGCATGCATCAAGCCGATGCTGGCAGCGATGCCTACGACCGCGATTTCGCTCTCAGCCTCCTCGGCAAGGAGCAGGACGCCCTTTACGAGATCAACGAGGCGCTCAAGCGCATCGACAATGGCACCTACGGCATCTGCGAAGGCACCGGCGAAAAAATCATGGAGGAGCGTCTCGAAGCCATGCCCTTCGCCCGTTACGGCATCAAATGGCAGGAGAAGATCGAACGCGAAGGCCGCCGGAACTCCTGGAATCGCCCCGTCCACAGCCTCTTCGGCCTCGATGACGGTGCCGATGACGATAAAGACGACGACAAAGACGAGGAAGAAACCGCCTCCAGCACCTCGAATTCGAACAACTCAGGAGAGTCGCTTGACTTTAGTAAAGAGTAACCTAGCCTCCGCGCCCCAAAATTTATGCCGCGAGACATCATCATCCTTGAATGCACCGAAGCGAAGGCCGCAGGAATGCCGACTTCACGCTACGTGACCACGCGCAACAAGAAAAGCGTCCGCACGCCGAACCGCCTCGAGAAAGTGAAGTTTAATCACTTCATGAAGAAGCGCACCCTGCACCGCGAAATCCGCTAATCCGTCCCTTACCATGCAACCGAAGACCAAAGAACGTCTCTCCAACCTGCGCCGTCACAACCGCAAGATGCCCCGCCGCCGCGTGGACATCCCCGTGGAGAAGGTCGTCTATACCAACCCTGAGATCCTGGCCCGTTTCACCACGGAATCCGGCAAGCTCATCCCCCGCCGCGTCACCGGCCTCCCTGCTTGGCTTCATCGCAAGGTCGTCCGTGAGGTCAAGCGTGCCCGCTCTATCAACCTCCTGCCCTGATCCGGTTCGGCGTTGATTTTTCATCTTGATCCCACTGTTGCTCCGGCGGCAGTGGGATTTTTGTCTCCCAGCTTTTCCTTCCATGTCCGCCCTTACTGACACCCAGAGCGAACGCGACGACCGCCAGCTTCCCATCGACCGCGTAGGCGTTCGCAGCCTGCGCTTTCCCCTGCGCATCCGAGATCGCGATAGCGCCGTGCAGCACACCGTGGCCACGGTCTCCCTCGCCGTCGATCTTCCGCATCAATACAAAGGCACGCACATGAGCCGCTTTGTCGAGGTGCTGCATGCCCACGGCACCGAGCTCACCGTCAGCACTGTCGCTGCCATGCCGCGTGAGTTGATCAAGAAGCTTCACGCGGACAAAGCGCACATCGAACTGCGCTTCCCCTACTTCCGAGCCAAAAAAGCGCCTGTCAGCGGAGCCGAGGGCCTGCTCGATTACGGCGTCATCTTCGAAGTGAATGCCGATAAAGAGCAGACGGACTTCGTTTTGACCGTCGAAGTGCCCGTGACCACGCTCTGCCCCTGCTCGAAGGCCATCAGCGCCCGTGGAGCACACAATCAGCGTGGCGTTGTCACCCTCGCCATCCGCTTCAGCGAGCCAGTCTGGATCGAAGACCTCATCGAGCTCGTCGAGACCTCCGCCAGCGCCCAGCTTTACAGCCTACTGAAGCGTCCCGATGAAAAATTCGTCACCGAGGCCGCCTACGACAATCCCGTCTTCGTCGAGGATCTCGTGCGTAATGTGGCCCAGAAGGTCAAAAGTCATCCGCGGATCACCTGGTTCCGCGTTGAGGCCGAAAACTTCGAGTCCATCCACAATCACAACGCCTGGGC
>JBEIGR010000040.1:0-17333 GCA_040381795.1 Verrucomicrobiaceae bacterium
AGCCAGCGCCGGACTGCGCGGCAGCATCGTCTCCAAATACACCCGCGGCATCGGCCTCGACGCCGGCCCGTCTTTCGACGAAGCCGAAAGCATGGCCGCCTACCGCCGCTACTTCGACCTCGTGAAGCAAGGCGCCGTCCTCAGCGCCCACGACATCGGTGAAGGCGGTCTCGCCGTCGCCCTCGCCGAAATGGCCTTCAGCGGCAAAGCCGGCCTCCGCATCGCCACCGACAAGATGCCCCTCGCCGCCAGCGGCCTCACCACCGCCGAACTCCTCTTCGGCGAAACGCCCGGCCGCCTCCTCGTCGAAATAGCCCCCGAACACGTCGCCGCCGCCGAAAAAGCCGGCCTCGTCATCATCGGCGAAGCCACCCGTGATCCCTATCTCTACATCTCCCACAACGGCACCACCTTGATCGATTCACCCATCGATCAACTCAAGCCGCTGTGGAAGGTCGGGCTGGTGAAGTATTATTGAGTGCCTCTACCACTCTCGGCGCAGCCGCCTCGTGAAATCGGAATGTGTAAGGCCGGAGAACTGAATCGGTGAGCCGAGATCAGCTCGACAATTCCAGCGTGAGTGTTTATTGGCATTCATGAGCACGAATCATCTTCTTCTCCCTATTTTGCTTTTGGGATGCCTGCTAGCCCAGGCAGGAACGGGTATTCTTGAGTTAGATTCCAAACCCGGAGGAGCTGAAGTCTTGGTGGACGGCAAAAAGAAGGGCATCACTCCGGAGACCGAGGGTAAAGCACTTCGCATCGAGCTAACCGAGGGTGATCACCGTTTGGTTGTCAAAAAAAGGGGGTTTACCGATAAGAGCGAGACAATTTTTATCGGCGAACGAGTTACAGTTCCCCACACAGTTATTTTGGCTACCACACAGAGCGATGCCTTCATAGCCTCAAGCACTACAGCGGCTCCTGAAAGACCCTGGTTTGAAATAACAACAAAATTTGATCACAACGGCTGGCCTCCAGCATCGGGATCACGAAAAAATCAAGGCTATGTGGATCGCCATGGCAAAACAATAGTCCCAGCTTTATATGAGAGAGTACATCCAGTATTTGTGAGCGATGAGGAATATGTATGTGTCGAAACGGAGTGTTTGAAGCGCGGTTTCTTGATAGATCGCTCTGGGAAACAAGCATTTCCAGCACCTTCTGGGACAGTCTCTGAAAGAGATGGCGGCTCAGGCATGTTTGCCTTCGCGCAGGAGGGTGGGCTTTACGGATTTTCAAATGCCAAGGGTGAAACGGTAATTCCACCACAATATGAATATGCCAGATGGTTTAGTCATGGTCTAGCGCCTGTTCAAATCAGCGGTCTTTGGGGTGCTATAGATACCACAGGCAAGGTGATCATTGAACCGGTGTGGAAAGGACTTTATGAGAGTGGTGGCATTTGGCATATCGAGAATTCAGAACGCAAACATGGGCTACTTGATCAGTCCAGACAGATGATGTTGCCGCCTCAATTCGATCACATTATGCCGTTTGAGGGAAACTTTACTGAGTTCACACTCGGTCAAAAATGTGGTGTCCTGGACAGAAAAGGAAATATCGTATTGAAAGCAGAGTGGGATAGAGCCATGCCAGATACAAACGGCCGAGTTGCAGTAAAAAGAGAGGGGAAAGCAGGACTGCTAGCTCTCAATGGAACGTTTATCATTCCATTGGAGTGGGAATCGGTATTGTTGCCGCGGCCAGATTCCGTGTTTGGGACCAATTTGATCTTTGTATGCAAAAAAGGAAAGTGGGGTGCCATCGACCTACAGGGAAATGTTTTGGTGCCGTTCAAGTGGGACATGCTTTGGAATACTGGCGGCGGCACGCTTTCTGTTCGTCTGCTTACCAAGATTCGCGGCAAGGAAGAAATACATGAAGGAATCATCGACATTACAGGTAAAACCATTATCCCCATCGAGTGGAGCACAATCCTGTCTTACCATAGTCCAAATTCACCCAAGGAAATATGGTATTCGCTCAGTAAAGAACCACGCAATCCGAATGATGTGTGTGTGAAAGCTTGGGCTGACGCCACAGGTCATGTGTTTTGGAAGACTGAGTCTTTCAACACTCCTTCTGGTCGAACTCGGAAACCTATCGGACTGGCGACGCTCAACCAAGAGGTGATTCGTAAGTCAGATGACAAACCACAAGTTGTTTTGAAACGAATCGTTCTCTCGCCTGACAGAACCAAAATTTTCAAAAGTCTAACACGACATGAACAAGAATTGGTCTGCCAGATGCTTTTCATCTGCTGTCCTGAATACTTCATGGAGCCAACATTCTCAAATGAGGCTGAAAAAGTTGAGAAGCTCAGCTTATGCGCAGGCTTTGCGGGGAGCATGGCCTCTTTAGTGATCGACCCTGGCGGTCTTGATAAAAACATTAGATCGGTTAATGGCTATGTCGCAAAGCTGGTGACTGACGAAGATATTTTTGTGGAAGACCAGCTACGTATCTTCAAACACTATGGAGTTAAATTACTCCATGCCACGGCCAAAACATTGGAGGCCAAGAAGCTCAAGAAGGATGATTTCGTTGGTAAACCAATCTATTGGTTTGCATCCCAGATGCGCGAAGTTTTAGATGAAGATGAATTCAAGGCTTTTGACTCGGCGCCAGACGAAGTAGCAGAATCAAATCGATGGATCGCGCGCACATTTTTAGACAAGCTTACGCAGCCGCGTTTTTCCGATCCCACCTTTCTCGAAGCTCTCAAGTCTGGCGGATTACATCAGTTGCCTCATCTTGCGTATGAAGTTCGAGAGCAGAAGCCGGCTGGGGCAGTTCAAAAATCAGACCGATCTCCTGAGCTCCAGCGCGAACTGGACTCCATCAAGATTCGTTTGGAAGCTGCCTATGCGGCCAAAGATTACCCTGCGCAGTTTGATCTGGCTTTGAGGGTAGTCGAACTCCTGCAGGAACCGCTCGCATTGGAGACGGCCATTAGGGCCAACTTCAATGGTATTGATCCGTCCATTCATAAAATCGCTAATGGCCTATCTACCACATGGTTAGACCGGTCCAAGCAATGCCCAGAGCCGGGGAGCCAATCGAGCGACCTGACGCATCTCCAATTCTTTATGGTAAAATTCGCCCTAGCTACGCATTACCACAACATTCAGCGGGACCTGAGAAAAGCCGCTGAAACATTGGCAATAGCGGAACCTCATTTTCAGATCGCCCGTACTAGCGCCGACAAAAACCTGAAGGAGATGCCTTTGGCCGGGATGGAGAAAGACATAGACGATATGAAAGCCATGATTCGCCGGAATGGGCTGGTCGAGGTTTACAACAAGGCCGTCGCTGGCATCAAAAAAGTAGCGGCGATGGTGCCCTCTTCGCCTACAGGCACAGGCGTCTCCAATTCCGATGCCTCCCAGCGAACGCTCGAAGCTCCGAAAAGTTCTGGGGAGAAAGCACCGGCAGTGCGGCCCAATGGGTTGAAACCACAATTCACACGCTATGCGGGAAAAACTATCCATTTTACGATTCAGTCGCTGGGAAACATTGGTTCCGACCTCAAAGACGGCCTTTCAGCTCAAGGCGGGTGGGTCACAGTCTATGATTCATCACAAGATCGTAAACTCAGCTTCAACTACGACGAAAAACTAGACTCCAAAGAAGGCCATAAAGTGAGTGTTGAGTTCGACAGTGACGGTAAACCTGTTCGGTTCAATAATTTGAGTACAGGCAAATCTGCTGGAGTTCGTGATGCCTATTAATCTAATGTTCATCTTCCGTAGCATCGGCAGTGCTCCAAGCCGCCGCGGATGAACTGAAAGTTCTTCGACCACACTGCTCCGTCCCCCTCTTTGATTGGACAGGGAAACGACGTCAGTGTGCAACAAATTGACATGCACCCCTCCTCGAATGCTGTGACTGAAACTCTGACACCGCCAGAGCCAGGGAGACCGCCGAGGCCGTGGCTTCTCCGTTTCATCTCGGCGGCTTTCTCGCTTCCAGCGGTGGGGTGGGCTTGGGTTTCGGCGGAATCTGACCTTCTTCTTTCGGCCTAAAGGGCCGGGGAGAGCGACACCGAGTTCGAGGAGCGCCTCTGCCCACGCGCCAATGAGGGCGAGGGAGAATCCGGTTCCAGAAGGAGCGTTGGGAAGGGATCTGATCCTGCCTGGCTCACCAAGCTGCCGGGAACCGGTGCTGTCTCCGGCGGGCCGGTTGCATCGCCCGATCCAGGGCTTGCCTGAAGGGCGGAAGGGCAAGCAGGCGTGCCGCGCGGGCTCGCGGAAATGAAAATAAGGCACGCGGAAATCCCGCGCAGGCTTGCCTGAACGAAAGAGTCCCTTGCCGCCCATGAGGACGCTCAACGGGTGCAGTCGCACCTGGGCTCTGCCACGAAGCTGCCTAGAACTGGGCCTCAACCCGATGAATCGGTTGGACCAGCCCTTGGTTCGGTTGCGCCAAACCTTCAAGGATTTGCTCCATCCCTTTCAAGGTTTGCATCAAACCTTCACAGGTTCGCGTCATTCCGTTCTAGGTTCGCACCAAACCTTCATAGGTTCGCGTCATCCCTCGCTAGGTTCGCATCAAACCTTCACAGGTCTGCGCCATCCCTTTCTAGGTTTGCACCAAACCTGAACAGGTTCGCGTCATCCCTTTTTAGGTTCGCACGAAACCTTCACAGGTTTGCGCCATCCCTTTCTAGGTTCGCACTAAACCTTAACAGGTTTCCGTCATCCCTTTCTAGGTTCGCACCAAACCTGAACAGGTTTGCCCCATCCGATGAAGGGTTTGCCGCTCCAAAGGGTTCCCACGGGCTTTTTCAGCGCCGGTTTGGCGCATGAGGAGGTGGGGAAACGACGACAGGGTGCAAAAAATTGTGGCTGAAGCTCTGGCACCTCCAGAGCCAGGAAGACCGCCGAGGCCGTGGCTTCTCCCTTTCATCTCGGCGGCTTTCTCGCTTCAGGCGGTGGGTGGGCTTGGGTTTCGACGGAATCTGACCTTCTTCTTTCGGCCTGAAGGGCCGGGAAGAGCGATACCGAGTTCGAGGAGCGCCTCTGCCCGCACGCCAATGAGGGCGAGGGAGAATCCGGTTCCAGAAGGGGCGATGGGAAGGGATCTGATCCTGCCTAGCTCACCAAGCTGCCGGTAACCGGTGCGGTCTCCGGCGGGCCGGTTGCATCGGTGTCAAACCGTCCAGCGCTCGATCTTCAAGCCTTCGACGCGGCTGAACTCATCCGTGTTGCTCGTCACCAACGTCCATTCGTGCTGGAGCACGATGGCGGCGATTTGAAGGTCATGCGGACCGACCACTCACCCCTGGCTCTCCAGTTTTTGCGCAAGGGACAGCGATGGCGGCGGATTCGTCATCGAATGGCACCGAGGTGTGGCGGTCAAAGATCATTGCCCACCGGAAGGGCGGACGATCCGAATGACCTGCCCATGAAGACTTTCCGCTGCTGAAAGGGCGTCGTGAATACGCTGGGCCAAAGCAGCAGGCTGGGGATCATCGCGGGTGCAGGCGATGATTCCTGCATGCTGACCACCCGTCGAGCGATGCAGCCGGAAGAAGTCCTGGCGGTTGAGCGTGAGCAGAGTGCGCTGCTCCTGAGTGGCGAACGCGAGCACTTCCTCATCGGGAATGCCTTGATTGGCTCTCCCAGCTTCAAAAGAAGTCAAAACGTCATGCCCGAGTCGGCGCAATTCCTCGACCACACGGCGCGGGAAGTTCTCGTTGGAGTAAAGACGGGCCATCAGGCATCGCGGTTGGCCTGGATGGCGTTTTCGATCTCCTCGGGATGCGTGTCCACATAGGTCCAGGCCGCCGCGAGATCGCGGGCGTTCAGGCTGGGATAGTCTTGAAGCAGTTCCGCATCCGTCACGCCCGCCCGACGTGCCTCCTCCAGCATCCAAACGGCGATGCGAGTGTTGCCAAGGCAGGCATCCCCACCACAAACCCCCGGCGTATGCCGCACGAGTGATTCAGCCGCATAGGCTCCATTCCCACTGCCAAGGCGGCTTTTCACGAACAGCACAAAATCCAGCGTCTCCGCCCTTACCGACTCGGGGGCAGATTCGATCTCGCTGAACAGACGCTGGGTAAGCACGCTCATAAGGGGATGCTACAACTCGGATCGACATTGGCAAGCCTACAGCCACACGAGCATCACGCAGGTGGCTGCGCTCCACTGGGCATTCCAATAATCCAAGCGGAGCCAATCCATGGCACCTCAATCACCAGACTGCATCTGGATCAAGACCGGGAGTTGCACGGGCAGGGTGACGGCGTCGATGGCACCACAGCCGACACGCTCGATGACGCTTGGCTTGTGACCGCCGATTTCCTTGCGAGCCTGACGGGCGAGCGAGACGCAACTGGTGAGGCTGAGGCTGGCGAAGAGGACGGGGAGGATGAGCAGTTTGGTTTTCATGACTGGTGTGCGGTGGTGTATGACGCCCAATCCATCCACCACGCCGGTGCTTTAGCCTCATTGATGCTCTCGATGATGGCATCGGGTAAGGTGAGGGCCGCATCACGAAGCTTTGGCAGTCATCCGCCTCAACGGCTGAGGTATTCGTTGACGAGGCTCGATTGAAAGATCCTCAACGAAGTGCGGCGGTTGCTCGAAGCGCACTAAAGAACGTATCGGGGCCATTCCTGGCCCCTCAGAGCTCGGACGGGGCAGGAATGCCCCGAATACGGTGTCTAGGCCTTCAAGATCCAGCGCGTCTCGTTTGCCACTCAATCCGCGAACGGCTGTGGCAAGCGTCGAGTGCGGGGTAGAGGGTCCCTTCAAGGTTTGGCAGCCGACGGCCCGCCTCGCGGATCAGGAGCGCCGAGAAGCACCCAGGTTTCGAGCAAGGCGATCTCAACGGGCGGCAACTTTTTCCTCGGCGGCATGGCCGAGTCGGAGTCGGATGGCGGATGGCCTGGATGAGGGGGCTGTTTTTGAGATCGCCGGGCTTCACGGCGGGACCGTTTTCGCCACCGGTTTGCCACCCGAGTTTGGAATCCAAAGGGGAAATGACGTCAGTGTGCAACAAATTGACAGATGTCCCCTTCTCGGATGCTGTGGCTGAAAATCTGGCACCGCCAGAGCCAGGAAGACCGCCGAGGCCGTGGCTTCTCCCTTTCATCTCGGCGGCTTGCTCGCCTCATGCGGTGCGGAACACCTCTGTTTTCTGTTTCGTTAGCTGCTCCAGCTCCAGTCACTTAGACTCTCCCCGCCACGGCAACTCCAGCGCCACCCGATGCTTGCTGTTGCGGTGGGGTTTGAGGGAGGTGGGGCGCTCGGGGTCGTAGCGGCGGACGTGGCTGCGGGCGAAGGTGGTGAGGCCGAGTTCGCGGCGGGCGATGCCTTGGGCGGTGGCGATAGGATCGGCGGCGTTCAGCGGCGCGGCGACTGTGACGGTGGCGAAGGGCAGCTCGATCATGGCAGAGAAGTCGCCATGAACGGTCGAACCCTTAACGGAGCTGATCTCGCCGTCGATTTCCAGGGTGAGGAGATGACCGTCCCGCTGAATCACGCGAAGGCCTCCGAGCATGACATCCTGCGCCGGGTTCTCGCCGGAGCCGAGGTGGATCAAATTCTGCCAGGAGGCGAAACAGAGGTTCGCGACCTCGCCTCCGGCATCCAGCAGCACCGCTTTGTCCAGCTCGTGCCAATGAGAAACGGCGTAGCCCATGATCGGGTTCACGGCCAGCCTCCCGTATTCCCAGTCGCCGCCCGCGCTGTCCGTCCAGTCCGCACCGGGATCTTCATCCGCCGGAACCCAATGCGCCTCGATCCGCCACTGCTGCCGCTCATGCGCCGCCGCATGGGGATCAAGGGTGACGTGCAGTCCGCTCTGATTGCGGACGAGTTCAAAAACGCGTGGGCCGATGCGAAGCATGATGGCTCCCATTGAAGCGGGTAGGCACGCCTGCGTCAATACCGTGGCATGGGCGACCTTGGATGGCAGCGCTATCAGGTTTGCCGTGTCTCCAATAAATTGTGATGCGCGTCCAACTCTGTTGGATGGCCGTCTATTAGAGTTGGATGAGCGTCTTATGAGCGGTTCAAATCCGTCTGTTCACAATAGTGTTCAGGCCCGCTGAGAAGCGGTGAGAGGTTTCGTGGATGGGCAGCCCGTGGCAGCCTGCCTTCGTTTGCTCATGCCCCCCCCAAAGTCCATTCGCATCCCATCTGGCTTGGGCTACAGAACGCCATCATGACCACCCACGCTCTTCTTCCCGGAGTTGCTCGCCTGGCTTTCATCCGTGGAGGGTGCTGGCTGCTGGCGGCGCTGCTTTGCACCTCGTGCAGCACGGGAAAGAAGCCGGAGGCCGATTGGAGCAGCCTTCGCATCTGGCATCAGGTCGCCAGCCAACCGCCGACGTATGTTCCGACGGGCTATGGAGCCGACCGTCCGCGCACCGACCGCGATGGGACGTGGTTCACGGATCAGCGAGACGGCAAACGCCTGTTTGTGCCGAAGCAGGGCGTGCAGGGATGGGAACCCGGCGTGCTGGCTGGCGAGGCGAAAAAAGCCACGGGTTACGACGGCAAACCGCGCCTCACTGCGGGAGAAAAAGCATGGTGGGGCACCGTCGCCCTGTTTGGTGCCATGGCGGGAGTCAAAGTTCCTCCGCCGAATTGATCTCGGCATCGGGGTTCGGGGCGGTTCGACTGCCTTCGCTTGGATGGCTCGAATGAGAGGTCTGCCGCAGTCGGTCACCGGGAGGATGGCGCGGGGTGGTGACAGGTGCCGTGAGTGGGCCGTTCGGCATCCAGCTAGATCACAAATAGGGTGAAGGCTTGATTTGGATGCCCATAGTCAGGCTCTTGCACCCTGACACTGATACTCACCTCACGTTTCCCCTAAAGCCGCTTCCTGATGCCGTTTCTCCAGCCGATGGCGTGGCTGGAGCGCCTGCCCATCTCCCGCCGCAGCCTTGGCTGGTGCGCATCCCGGAAATCTTTGAAGGCATCGCCGAGGACATTTTGCGGCACTTGGGTGCGCAGGGCTTCACGCGACTAGGACAGGACTTCTATTCGATCAAGACGACCACGCCTGGGCTCATCCAGAATTCGGAGGCGGCGAAGTTTGCGCGTTGGAACCTGCCGCTGGAGCATTCCTGGCCCTGCAACCCGCAGAAGATGGACGGCTTCATCGAAAAGGCCGCACAGACGCTGCTGAAGAAATTTGGTGCCCGTCAGCCGCAGGGCCTTTTCATCGGGCTGCTGCATCCCACCTCGCCCGACAAGTATTACAAGGGGCTGGCGTCGAACCTGCGCGGGCGTGTGCTGCAGGTCTTTCCGAAACTGCCCGCCAGCACCGTCGAGGAGCAGCAGCCAGAGCGCGAGACGCTGTTTTGCCTCGTCGGCAAAGAGGGCTTGTTTTGCGGCATGCAATCGCCGCGAGCCTGCAACGGCCTGTATCCCGGCGGCAGCAAGTACATCGATCAGGACGCGCCGGATGTGATCAGCCGCGCCGGTGCCAAGATCGCCGAGGCGCTGCACTACCTGCTGCTGCACCGTCCACCACTCCCCTCCGGCAGTCATTGGATCGAACTCGGTGCCTGTCCGGGGGGCATGACCTCCGAATTGCTCGCCCGTGATCAGCGCGTGACTGCCATCGATCGCGCCCCGCTGGACCGGCGACTCGACGGCCGTCCCGGTCTGAAATTCTTTCTCGCGGACGTGGGCACCTTCGAGCCGAGGCCCGGCACGTCTTATGACGCGATGCTCAACGACATGAATGGGCCGCCGGAGGAGTCCATGGCGCATGTGATCCGTCTTTCGCGCTACTTGAAGCCGGGCGGGCTGGTGGTCTTCACGCTGAAGGTGCCGCGCATCGAGGACGTGGCAGGCCCCTGCGCCTTGTTTCGCGAAATCGTCGCCATGGCCCGTTCAGCGGGCCTGCGGTTGTTTGCGCAGACACACCTAACCTACAACCGGCACGAGTTCACCCTGTTCCTGGAAAAGGCCGTGGCGCGAGCCATTCTTTCCAAACCGGGCACACCGCGAGAGATGGGATAACCGCAGAGACTGAGGTCTCCCAAGTTCACAGGCATCCCCTGTCATGCACCTTTGCCCTGCTCTCGGACCCCGGTGGGTCGCGCATGGCTGGCCTTGGATCGCCACACGCACTCTGGTCCCCGCTGGGTCAACGGCGAAGACATCCCACAAGGAAAACATTTCGAGGCTCAATCCCACGGCTTTAGTGCTCGCTGTCAACGCTTCGTGCCAGCCTCGCGGCCGACGACGCATGACTCGCTTCCGGCCGCCTGGCTCCGGGCTCTACCGCGCGGGGTTCTTACCCGCTGGGACACGTTATAAGGTTTCCATGTTCTAACTCTCATTTTACTGTTTGTCTGATTTCCTCCTTATCTGTGTTTATCTTGGCGCAATGACCCCGTTTCATGACCCCGTTTCCTCCCCGTTTTCCCCATTACTATCGCTCTTTATTTTCAAGCAGTTGCACACGGAGCACGTTCCTGATGAAGCGAGAGATGCCTCATTCAGGAGGTGAGGAAGGAGTTCTTTTTCAGAACTTCGGAAACTTCATGCCCGGAGGCAGTTTGGGCATTTTGCCACCACCGCCCATGCCGCCAAGAAGGCCACCCAGGCCGCCCATGCCGCCACCGCCGCCGCCGCCCATCATGGCGTTGGCCATCTGCATCATGGCACCTTGGTTTTTCATCATCTTTTTCATCATCTCGAACTGCTTCAGAAGCTGGTTCATCTCCATGACGGGACGACCGGCACCGTTGCAGATGCGTTTGCGGCGCTGGCCGTTGATGATTTCGGGGCGGGAGCGTTCTTTGGGTGTCATGGAAAGGATGAGAGCCTCGGTGTGCTTCATTTTACGCTCGGCGTCGTCATTGCTGACCATGTCCTTCATCTTGCTCATGCCGGGGAGCATGCCGAGAAGGCCACCGATGCCGCCACCGGAGGTGAGCTTCTTCATCATGCGCATCTGGGAGAGCATGTCGTTGAAGTCGAATTTGTTGCTCTGCATGCGCTCGGCCATTTTCATGGCCTCCTTCTCGTCGATCTCCTCAGCGGCTTTTTCGACGAGGCTGACCACGTCACCCATGTCGAGAATGCGCTGCGCCATGCGGTCGGGGTGGAAGACTTCGAGCTGCTCGATCTTCTCACCGACACCGAGGAACTTCACCGGACGCCCGGTGACCTGACGCATCGACAGCAAAGCACCGCCGCGAGCATCGCCATCGAGCTTCGTCATGATGAGGCCGGTGATGCCGACGGCTTCGTTGAACTTCTGCGCGACGCTGACGGCCTGCTGGCCGGTGGCGGCATCGGCGACGAGGAGCGTTTCGCTTGGCTGCACGATCTCGCGGACTTTTTTGAGTTCGGCGAGGAGTTCCTCATCGAGATCCTGACGACCCGCAGTGTCAAAAATAGCGACGCCGGAACCTTGAGCCTTGAGCCATTCCAAAGCGGCCCTGGCGGCCTTCACGGGATCGGTTTCACCGGCGGCCGGGGCAAAGACGGGCACGCCGATCTGCTGGCCGAGCACCTGGAGCTGATGGATGGCGGCAGGGCGATACAAATCGAGAGCGAGGAGCAGCGGGCGTTTGCCTTGTTTTTTGAGCCAGTTGGCGAGCTTCGCGGAGGTGGTGGTCTTGCCGGCTCCATTGAGGCCGGTCATGAGGATGCGCTGGGGAGGATCGAGGCTGAGCGGGGCGGCCTGGCCGAGGATCTTCACCAGTTCATCGTGGAAGATTTTGACGATCTGCTGGCCGGGCGAGACGGTGCGCAGCACCTCAGAACCGATGGCCTGCTCCTTCACGGTGGTGACGAGGTCTTTGGCGACCTTATAATCGACATCGGCCTCCAGCAGCGCCATGCGAATGTCCTCCATCGCATCGGTGACGTTGGATTCGCTGATCTTGGCCTGGCCGCGGAGCTTCTTGAAGGCGAGTTCGAGTTTTTCGGTGAGGGAGGAGAACATGGGCGGCGGATCGTGGGCAGATTGGGACGCGGGGCAAGGTGAATGACGCTGGCAGCTTGTCTCGACCCGCAAAGACCACTATAAGGCGCGGCATGAAAAACCTCTTCCGACTCTTCACCGGACAAACGGCCGTGCTCGGCTATTCGAGAGGCCGCACCGGCGGCATGGGCTGCAATCCGCGCATCGCGATGGGCCTGCTGTTCATCGTCGGCACACTGCTTTATCACTGGCTGGGCACGACGGAGTATCAGAACGACTTTACCGGTCGCGTGCAAAAGCTGGCCCTGGCCACGCCGCAGGAAGAAGTGGCGCTGGGGCTGCAATCCGCCCCCCAGATGATCCGTGAGATGGGCGGCACCTCATCCGATGCGCAGGCGGTGGCGAAGGTGAAGGCCGTGGGCCAACGCCTGCTGGCCTCCACGGCGGCACGGCAGACCTCGTATCGCTTTGATTTTCATCTGCTGGCGGATCGCGTGACGATCAATGCCTTCGCTTTGCCGGGCGGGCAGATTTTCATCACGGAGGCGCTCTTCCGCCGCCTGAAAAACGAGGACCAACTCGCCGGTGTGCTCGGCCATGAGATGGGCCATGTGGTGGGCCGTCACTCGAACGAGCAGATGGCGAATTCACGCCTGTGGAGCGGCCTGGCCCAAGGCGTAGGGATCCTGGTGAGCGACGGTCACAACAACACGGGCGCTCATCTGGCCCAGATGGTGGCGCAGTGGAAGGTGATGAAATTCAGCCGCGATGACGAGCTGGAATCCGATGCCCTCGGTGTGCGCTTCATGCTCCAAGCGGGCTATCGATCGGAGGAACTGATCGGCGTGATGCAAATCCTCGCGGAGGCTTCCGGCGGCCGCAGTGGCAGTGATTTCTTCAGCACCCATCCCGCACCCGCGAACCGCATGGAGAAGATCAAGGAGGTCATCGCCCGCGAAAAGGCCGCCGTGCGCTGATTCGAGGGCAAAAAGAAGGCTCCGCGAGATGCGGAGCCTTCTGTAATTAAATGGTGCTAAGGCAGATTATTTGCCTTTGAAGGTGTCGTGGCAGGCCTTGCAATTCACGGCCTTCTTGAAGTCGCCGGAGTCAGCCTTGTTGGCCTGCACCTTCTTGATGCCAGCGATGAGGGCCTGGCACTTTTCCACCCAGACGGCCTTCGGGCCTTTGGCTGGCGTGTCGGCGCACATGTCCTGGTAGGCCTTGAGAAGCGTAGCGAGATCTGCGTCCGTGGCCTCGCCTCTGCCGACCTTCTTGCAAACGGCGTCCTCGGGCTTGTGAAGATCCTTCATGATTTTTTTCGTGGCATCGCCGGCGGAGGCTGTGGCGAGGCTGGCGGCGATGGCGAGGAGGGTGATGGCTGTTTTCTTCATGGGTTATGTCGCGGGTATAATGGATGACGTGAGTTTTTGCGCGTCGGCGCGGATTTGAGCGCATCACACCGGATTTGTTAAGCAAAAAAAACGCCTGATCGGGCAAGATCAGGCGCTTTTTCGATGGGAAATCGGGAGGGAGAAATCAATTCACGCGGCCGAGGTAGGTGCCGTCTTCGGTCTTCACGCTGACCCTGTCGCCAGGGCCGATGAAGAGAGGGACCTGCACGCGGAGGCCGGTTTCCATGATGGCTTCCTTGTAAACGTTGTTGGCAGAATCGCCCTTCACACCTTCGGGAGACTCGGCGACGGCCATCGTGACGGAGGCGGGGAGTTCGATACCAGCCACCACATCGTCAGCGAGCAGGATCATGTACTTCTGGCCTTCGATGAGGTAGTCTTTTTCCTTTTTCACCATGTCCGAGCCGAGGAGCACGTCCTCGAAGGTATCCGGGTGCATGAAGTGGTAGCCATCGCCGTCCTTGTAGCTGAAATCGTGCTGATCGCGGGAGAGGTTCACGGAGTCGAGGGACTCGTTGGAGGTCATGCGCAGGTTGTACACCTTGCCGATGGTGATGCTGCGGATGGACATCTGAACGAAAGAGGCCATACGCGGGGGCGTCTTGAGCTCGAAATCGGACACGACACAGACGTCGTTGTTGTAACGGACGGCATGTCCTTTGCGAAGGTTGATGACGGGGGTGGAGGCCATAGGGGCGCGTCATTTGTCGAGATATGCAGGGAATGCAAGCTCGGAGAAGACGCCGCCGGAAGAGGAGAGGGCGGCGAAGCTTGAGGGGAGGATAAAGCTGCAAATACAGGAAATCTGTTGTTTATATGGTTTTTATGGTTTATACCTTAAAATGAATGAATAAGTCTTCCCATAACGCCCTCAGGGCCGCCTCTGCTACCTTGTGCGCTTGCTTGGTTCTAACAGCCGGGCAAGCCCGCGGAGACCTCGTCACCGAATGGAATAGCCGAGCGCTTTCTGCCATGCGCACCAGCACGGAAGCCCCTTTTATCAGTCGAGACCTGGCCATTCTCCATGTGGCGATGTACAATGCCTCCGAGAGCCTGCGGAACACCTACAATCCCTACAGTTTCGGTAGTTACACCGGCTCCGCCCCGATGTCTGGCCCTGCCGGTGCCTCCCTGGAAGCTGCCATGGCCTCTGCGGCCAATACGATCATGCAGAGCCTGTATTCTGGCTCCTCAGGCACCTTTACCTCCCTCTATAATGATCAGCTCACCAGCATCGCCGATGGTCAGGCCAAGACCGATGGCATCGGCTGGGGCCAATCCATCGCCAATGACGTCCTGACCTGGCGCTCCACGGATCTTTCCAGTTCGGCAGCAGGCACGGCTTACAACCCCGTGGGCACCGTGGGCTATTGGAATCAAACCTCCCCCTCCCCCGCCCTGCTTCCTGGCTGGGGAAATGTGGGCACCTTCGCCGTGGCGAGCACCTCCTCCTACATCGGCGGCCTTCCCGGAGTCACCCCGGCGGCCTACCTGAGTTCGATCCAATATGCCACCGATTACAATCAAGTGAAGGATCTTGGCTCCTCCGGCAGCCTTTCCCGAACCTCCGATCAGCTTACGCAGGCTTATTTTTGGTCGGCTCCCGATGGCTCGGTGAAGGTGCCCGGCATGTGGAACCAGCTCGCCCAGAGCATCAGTTCCAGCGCCGGACTGAACGTGTCTGACTCCGCCCGCCTCTTCGCGGCCCTGAATGTGGCGATGGCGGATGCGGGCATCGCCAGCTTCGCCGCGGCCTACGATTCCGAGTTCTGGCGTCCCGTTACCGCCATCGCGAACGGCGGTGACGTGCTCTTCGACGCCGATGGCAATCCCAGCACCGAGGGAGACGGAGCCTGGCAGCCGCTCATCAGTTCGCCTTCCTACCCGGAATACTATTCCACGACCGCCGCCTTCAGTGGAGCCGCCTCCTCGGTGCTCGCCGGTTACTTTGGCGATACCTACGCCTACACCCTCGGCGGTGATATTGACGGCAATGGCACCAACGACATCACTCGCATTTACTCCAGTTTCAGCCAGGCCTCCACGGAGGCCAGCCTCAGCGGCGTGTATGCGGGCACTCAGTTTTACACTTCGGCCGCCGATGGCAGCGCGATGGGCATTCAGATCGGCGAGTTCGTCTCCCAGAACATGTTCCAGAACGTGCCGGAACCATCCGGTGCGCTTTTGATGATGCTAGGACTCGGCTGGCTGAGTGGCAAACGCCGCCGCGCCTAACTCAAAAGCCATCAAAATAACTCTCGCATGCCTTTCGAGGCATCCATGAACTCCCGCACGAAGGGCGCGGACCATTCATAGCCGTGCGCCAGCAGTGCCCACCACAGGACGCCATTGAGCACGATCATGAACGTTACCGCCACCTCGGGCCAGCGGGGCCACATGAGCAGGTAACCATGATCATCCGCCTTCGGGCTGAAAATCGGGTGCGAGTAGATGGATACTGCCCCGCGCCAGAGCAGCGGTGGGAAGATCAGAAAACCAAAGACGAGCCAGCCGAGCACCACGCCGCTCCGCTGATCCTTGGGCACACGATCGTAGTCCCGATAGCGCACCGTGCGGCGACGTGGCAGAAAAGAAAGACCGCCTTTTTCTAGAGTAGCCGCGTTCTCACTTACCACTGCGATTTCCATCAGCGAGGCCACCGGCCGCCATTGCTGCTCACCATCGCGCCTCACCAGATCACCGTGGGCGATGGAGCCATACGCCAGAAAGTTACGCAGATCGTCCAAGCTGCATGGACCCAGCGTTTTCTGGCCTTTCGCGATGTAATATGCCTGCGACATGGTTCGGGAGGGAGCGTAAGGTCTGAGAATAATCGCAGTCATGTGTCTCGTGCAACAGAAGTCATTTTCGGATGATCGGAACTTCGTCAGGCCTTCATCATCAAGGAAATCCAAGCACAAAGCATGCCCACCGAACACACTTCACGGCACGATTTCCACCGGCGTGCCCACCCGCACCTCGTGGAAAAATTTCTCCGCCATGTGGCCAGGCATGCGGATGCAGCCGTGGGAAGCTGGATAACCGGGGAGATAGCCTTGATGCATGCCCACGCCGCTGTAGATGCGCATGAAATAATACATCTTGGCCCCATCAAACTTCCCGCCCGGCGGGCGAGGGTCTTTGCGGTTGTCGATGTTCGTGGCGAGGATGTTTCCGTCGTTGTCGATGTAGTCGCCGTAGATCGAGGAGAGGTGATCGATGTCCTTCTCCATGATGTGATAGCGGCCGGGGCGGGTGTCGTAGCCTTCGGAGCCGGATGAGATCGGCGAGCCGCCAGCGAGTTGGCCGCCTTTGAAGAGGTAAACCATCTGCTCGCTCAGCGGGATCATGATGGAGGGCTTTCCACGAAGCTCATCCGCATGCCAGAAGGCCCCGTCGTGATCGAGGCGCAGCAGGCGTTTCACCTTGCCCGTCACGAAGCGCGTGGCCTGCGGAATATCCCCCGTCACCACCCGGCGGGCAAAACGGAAGCTGCTATTGCCCGCCGTCTGAATCGTGGTGCATTGGGTGAGCAAAAAGGACAGGCAAAGCAGACCAAGGGCGCGTCGAGGAAGCATGCGGCCACGTTCTTGCCCTCCGACACACCCCCGCGCAAGGCGCAAAACATCCGCCAGCTCATCGCAGATGCAGGTTGTGGTTGCAAACATGCCTCATGCGGAAAGAAGCATGCCCTCCCACCGCTCTTTCCTTCCCGCTTTCCCTGCCCCCCTTGATGCCACCACGGTTCACCCTCCTTTTCCTCATGCTCCTGCTCAACGCAGAGACCGCTCTGCCGGTGGCAGCAGCGGGTGAGGAGGCGCGCCGCATCATCTGGCAGCCGGTGCAGCGCTATTTCATCCGCCGCCAAGGCAGCGAGCAGCCGCCCCAGGGCAAACGCCGCCTGAACTCCTTCAATGCCTACACCCATCTCGGCACCGATTTCGGCTTTCACGGCCCTGCCGAGCACGAGATCGAGTGGGTCACCGACGAAGTGAAAGTCCACCTCGGCCAGCA
>JBEIGR010000041.1:0-17218 GCA_040381795.1 Verrucomicrobiaceae bacterium
GTGGTCGCTGCGGCGGCAGCGCTGCTCGTGGTGGGCATCAATGCGACCAAAAACGCGCCGCTGGATGTGTTTCCGGAGTTTGCGCCGCCGCTGGTGGAGGTGCAGACGGAGGCACCGGGACTTTCGACGGAGGAAGTAGATGCGCTCGTCACGGTGCCACTGGAGAACTCGCTCAATGGGCTGCCGTTCCTCAAAACGATGCGCTCGAAGTCGGTGTTGGGTTTGTCGTCGGTGGTGATGATCTTCGACACGGGCACGGACATTCTCAAAGCGCGGCAACTCGTGCAGGAGCGGCTGAACCTCGCGCAAAACCGGCTGCCTGCGGTGGTGAAGCCGCCAGTGCTGATGGCTCCGTATTCGTCATTGAGCCGTGTTTTAAAAGTGGGCCTTACGTCAATGACGCTCACGCAGATGGAGATGAGCGAACTGGCTCGTTGGACGATGCGTCCGCGCCTCATGTCGGTCAAAGGCGTGGCCAACGTCGCGATCTGGGGCCAGCGGGACAAGCAGTTCCAAGTGCTCGTCGATCCGCAGAAGCTCCGCGCGGCGGGAGTGACGCTGGATGCGATCACGAAGGCCGCAGGCGATGCAGCGGTGATCAGCGCGGGTGGATTTGTCGATACACCGAACCTGCGGCTCAGCGTGGCGCAGCTTGCGCTCATCACCACGCCGGAGGATTTGGCGCGGACGGTCGTGGAGTTTCGCAATGGCGCACCGATCCGTCTGGGCGATGTCGCGGAGGTGAAAATAGGTCATCCAGCACCCATCGGTGACGCGGTGATCAATGATGGCGATGGCATCCTGCTCATTGTGGAGAAGCAGCCGTGGGGAAACACGCTGGATGTCACGAAGGGCGTCGAGAAGATGCTCGAAGAGCTCAAACCGGCACTGCCGGGCATGACGATCGACAGCACCATCTTCCGGCCTGCGAGTTTCATCGAGATTTCGATTCATCATCTCACGGAGGCGCTTTGGCTTGGTTGTTTGCTCGTGGTAGCCGTGCTGGCTTTGTTCCTTGGCGATTGGCGCACGACGGTCATCAGCATCACGGCGATCCCGCTTTCGCTCGCCATGGCGCTGCTGCTGCTCGCGTGGAGCGGCCAGACGATCAACACCATGATCCTCGCGGGCCTCATCATCGCCCTCGGCGAGGTGGTGGATGATGCGATCATCGACGTGGAGAACATCCTGCGTCGTTTGCGACAAAACCCGACGAAATCGCGATTCGCTGTTGTTTTGGAGGCCTCGCTCGAAGTGCGCAGCGCCGTCGTCTATGCCAGCGTGATCATCGTTTTGGTGTTTGTGCCGGTTTTCTTCCTTCCAGGGCTCGCGGGCACGTTCTTCAGGCCTTTGGCGCTGAGTTACATTTTGGCGATCACGGCCTCGTTGCTCGTCGCTTTGACCGTCACGCCCGCTTTGAGCCTCATGCTGCTCAAAGTGAAGCCGGGAGTGCATCGTGATGCCTTTTTGGCTCGCGGCATGAAGGCAATCTATCGCGGTGTGCTGCCCTTTTTTGCCCGCAGTGCTTGGCTGGCCGTGTTGGTGCTCATCGCGGCCTTTGCAGGCACCGGCTGGGTTTGGCAGACGCAGATGAAGGAGGAATTTCTGCCGAACTTCAAAGAACGCGACTTCCTCATGCACTGGCTGGAAAAGCCAAATACCAGTGTCGAAGCCAGCAAGCGCATCACCATCGCTGCGGCCACCGACTTGATGAAGGTGCCCGGCGTGCGCAATCAAGGTGCCCACATTGGCCGTGCTGAAGTCGCCGATGAGGTCGTGGGGCCGGACTTCACGGAGCTGTGGATCAGCATCGACCCCGAGGCCGATTACGATGCGACGATCAAAAAGGTGCAAAGCGTCGTCGATGGCTATCCCGGCCTCACGCGTGATTTGCTGACGTTTTTGCGCGAGCGAATCAAAGAAGTGCTCACCGGAGCCAGTGCGAGCGTCGTGGTGCGCATCTTTGGCCCCGATCTCGACACACTGCGCACGCACGCCGCCGAGGTCAGCGCCGCCGTGAAGAACATTCCCGGCATCAGTGCCCTCAAAGTTGAATCGCTGAGCCTCGTGCCGCAAATCACCGTCAAAGTGAAGCCGGAGACCGCCGCACTGCATGGTCTCACTGCCGGACAAATCCGCCAGGCCGTCACCACACTCATCAGCGGTCGCAAAGTGGGCGAGGTGTATCAAGACCAGCGCGTGCATGACGTGCAGGTTTGGAGCGTGCCGAGTGCTCGTGCCGATTTCACCACGCTGCGTGATCTTCTCATCGAGACGCCCAGCGGCGGTCACACCCGCCTCGCGGATGTCGCGGAAGTCGTCATCGTGCCGACGCCGAACGCGATCAAACGCGAAGGTGCCTCCCGCCGCATCGACGTGACCTGCAACGTCACTGGCCGCGCTTTGGGCGATGTCGTTCCCGAGATCGAAGCCGCCATCGCCAAGCTCACCTTCAAACCCGGCCACCATCCCGAAATCCTCGGCGAATGGGCCGAACGACAAGCCGCACAGAGCCAACTCGGCTGGCTGGCACTCGGATCGCTTGCAGGCATCCTTGTCTTGCTACTCGCCGACTTTCAAAGCATCCGCCTGACGCTGCTCGTGGCCCTCACGCTGCCCTTTGCGCTCATCGGCGGCGTTTTGGCCGCGTGGTTCGGTGGTGGCGTGCTCTCGCTCGGCTCGCTGGTCGGCTTCGTCACCGTGCTCGGCATCGCCGCACGGAATGGCATCCTGCTGGTCAGCCATTACCGCCACTTGGAGAAGGAAGAAGGCCACGCCTTCAGCCTCGCGACGGTTCTGCAAGGCAGCGAAGAACGCCTCGTGCCCATCCTGATGACCGCCGCCACCGCCGCGCTCGCCCTGCTGCCCCTCGTGATGAAAGGCGATGTCCCCGGCAACGAAATCGAGCGCCCGATGGCTCTCGTCATTCTCGGCGGACTCATCACGAGCACTTTGCTGAATCTTTTCCTGCTACCGGCGCTTTATGCACGGTTTGGGAAGGTCAGACGAGCGTGAACATGGGCGGCTGCACTGGCTGCGACGTTGAAGCTGGTATATGCGTGTATTTTCATGAATGCTCCTCACCAGCTCCAGTGTACGATCAGCGGTAAAGCCATTACTCCAGGCGAATCCATGGCTTGCTCTGCTTTGCGGCCTTCGTTGCTTCAGTTCATTCGCAAAGCGCATCCGCAGATCAAAGACAGCGACTGCATCGAAGCGGAAACCTTGGCGGAGCTGAAGGCGGCGTATGTCGAAGATGCGCTGAGCGAGGAATTGGGCGAGATCACCGAACTAGAGCGTGAGGTGATCGAAAGCCTGCGCGAGCATGAAATTGTCTCTGCAAGCCCGGCTAAACAGGATGACGAGCGCACGCTGGGCGAGCGGTTGTCAGATCGCATCGCGGAGCTGGGAGGGAGCTGGGCCTTCATCATCGGCTTTGGCGTGTTTTTGCTGCTGTGGGTGCTGGTGAACACGCTGGTGTGGGCGGCGCATCCGCCGGATCCGTATCCCTTCATCTTCCTGAACCTGATTCTCTCCTGCATCGCCGCGTTGCAGGCGCCGGTGATCATGATGAGCCAGAACCGCCAGGAAATCCGCGACCGCCAGCAGGCGGAGCAGGACTACAAGATCAATCTGAAGGCTGAGCTGGAGATCCGCCACCTGCACGAGAAGATGGATCACCTGCTACATCACCACAGCCAGCGCCTGCTGGAGATTCAGCAGATCCAGACGGACCTGCTGCGGCAGTTGGTGGCCGAGAGGCGGAGTTGAAGCTCACTTCTTGCTACCGAAGGGCCACTTCGACATGAGCCACACCGCGACCGTGTGATTATTTTCCCACACGATGCCGCCACGACGCTGCACAGTCTGCTCCATGAATCCGATCTCGAGCTTGGTGGTGGAGCTGAGCTGGCGACCGAGGCCGATGAAGGCGCGGTTTTGGTCGAGGTAGTTCATGGAGACATTGCTGCCGAAGTTGAAGAAGACCTCGTCCCACAGGGCGAGATACCATTTTTTGTCATCGCTGAGCGGGATGGTGGTGCGCAGCATGTAACGAAAGCGGTTCTCGTATCGCCAGTTGGTCACGTCGCCGGTGGCGGGGGCGGCTTCGCCGATGCGACGCTGCTCAAGGCGGAGGCGGTGGGTCCAGTCGAGGCCGAGCGCTTTATGCGTGTAGGTGGCCTGTTCCCACAGGCGGTGCTCGGGAAACTCGGCGGCGACGGGGATGTCGCCATACGGATGTGTCTCGACCCAGGCGTAACCGGCGCTGAGGGTCAAAGCAGGGTTGATGGTGTAATTGATGCCGGGGCGAAGCAGGAGCTGCTGCCAATTCTCACCCATGTCCGCACGGCGATACTGAGATTCAAGGTGCAGGCCCCATTTGCTGCCGAAGAGAGGATGATCGCCGACATAGTTCAGCCAGAGATTGTCGTTCGATTCGGTGTGATCAGCACCCGCAGCGCAGCGGGCCGTGAAGGCGGCTGCAATACTGATGAGGACGGTGATGAGGATTCGTTTGCGTATGGACATAATGAGAATGTGAGGCGGCGGTGCTGCTGGGCACCGCCGCCGATAGGCTATTTTTCAACACCAACGAGAAATCAATTCATCAGGCACGCAGGATACGAGCGGCCAACGGATGGCTGGAGACAGGCTGATGGATGTCGAGCCCGGTGAGAATGAGCTCGCGGTTTTCGAGCTTCCAGTCCTGCGCCATTTCGTGGATCTTCTTCATGACGGAATGATCGACAAAATGAGCGCCCGAGAGGTCCATTTTCACTTTGGGATGATGACGCAGCTCCTGGAGCTTCTTGCGCAGGGCGAGCCAGTTGCTGAAGACGACGGCTTTTTTCACTGAAACGACCGGATGACCTTCATCAGGACAGGTGGTGACTTCGGTATGCGGTTTGAAGAGGTTTCCAAAACTCACTCCGCTGCGCATGTGGATGGCCATCTTCACGAGAATGCCTACCGCGATGCCGATGAGCAGATCCGTGGCGAGCGTGGCGATCATGGTGACGATGAACACGACGAGCTGACCTTTGCCGACCTCCAGCATGTGATGAAACTCTTTCGGCGAGGCAAGATTGTAGCCGGTGAAGACGAGCATGCCGGCCAGGGCGGCGAGCGGGATGTTGTTCAGCAGCCAGGGCACGCTGGCCACGAGCACGAGGAGGAAAGTGCCATGCCAGAAGTTCGCCCAGCGGGTGCGGGCACCGTTGTTGCGATTGGCACTGGAGCGGACGATCTCACTGATCATCGGCAGGCCGCCGATGAAAGAGGTCAGCGTGTTGGCGATGCCCACGGCGAGCAAATCACGGTTCAAATCCGTGCGGCGCTGCCAGGGATCGAGCAGATCGACGGCTTTGGCGCTGAGCATGGATTCCAGACTGCCTACGAGGCAGAACATGATGATCCATTTGATGCTCGCCATGGAGGCGATGCCGGAGAAATCCGGGGCCTTGATGCCGTCGAGGATGTTCAGGGGCAGATTGACGAGCTTGTCCGGTCCCACTTCATAGGTGTGACCATGAAACTGGTACATGTGCTGGTGCTGGATGTCGAAGTAGAAGGCCAGCGGTGTGGCGATGAGCAGCACCACGAGCGGCCCAGGTATAGCCTGCACGATCTTGTTTTTGATAAACATCCTGCCAAAGAGCAACACCATTGCGATGGCACCGATGAGTGCGATTTCGGGATTCATGTTGGCGATGCTCTCTGGAATCTCAGCGAGCAGTTCGAGAGGTTCCTTGGCATGAGCTGCTACACCGAGGGCAACGTGGATTTGCTTGGAAATGATGATGACGCCGATGGCGGCCAGCATGCCATGCGCGGCGGCGACAGGGAAGAACTCGCCCAGCGTGCCTATTTTAAAGGCACCGAAGAGCATCTGGATCACGCCCGAGATCACTCCGACGGCGAGAGCTTTCTCATAACCCAACTCGTTCACCGTGCCGAGCACGATGGCGATCATGCCAGCTGCCGGACCTTTGATGGTGAGCTCAGAATTGCTCATGAAAGGTGTGAGCAGGCCACCGATGACCGCCGTGAAGATGCCGGCGATGGCGGGGCACCCGCTGGCCTTTGCGATACCGAGGCAGAGCGGCAGCGCGATGAGGAAGACGAGGAAGCCGGAGAGCATGTCCTTGCCGAGGTGCTGCTTGAAGCCAGCGAAGTTACCGACGGGTTTCGGACCGGAGAGAGGTGTGGCGTTGGCGTGGTCTGACATGGGTGGGGTGAGGGTGCGATTTGGGACGCTGCGATTTACGCACAGGTCATGCCAGCCAAAACATCCCCTCCACAGGGTAAAATCACCCCCGCCTTGGGGGTCCCGCTGTTCCGGGAACGAATACCCCTTCTCTAAGGGATGGCAGCGGCACGTTTGCTGCGGCTTGTTGAGGAAAATTCCCCACCGTGTCCTCGCATTCCCATTCCCACTCTGAAATCCAGCCCGGCAGCCGCGAGCACCTAAAGCATGTGCTTGATCACGCCGCACACTATCTGCCGACGCAGGGCCCCATCGGCGTTTTCGTGCATCACAACACACTCCACGCCTTTCAGCACCAAGAGTTCGAGCCTTCGGTGATCGAAGCGGCGAACCTCTTCAAAGCAGAGCCCTTCCTTTCCGAGGAAAGCTATCAGCGTGACCGCGCACGCGGCCGCATCCTTGATGACGACATCGACGATGTGCTCGCCCGTGAGCCGGATGCCGAGATCATCCCTGGAAAGTTCACCCGCCGCCAGCTCCGCCGTGCCCTGCTCATCCCCGGCGTGCGCCGCGTGAACGGCCTCGACATCGCCTGGCAGATCGAGGAAGGGAACTGGCTCGAAGCCTTCCGCTCCGACCTCCCTCCTGCCGCCAGCCATTTACTCACTGGCGATACCCCGCGTGAGCTGTGGGATGCCTGCAAAGCCCGCGTGCCTCTGCACTCGGCCCCGCCACCGACCAAGCCCAAACGTCCTCGTGAGGCCGTGCTGGCCAAGAAAGGCATCGATCTCGATTTGATCGTCAATCCGCCGCTCATCCGCCTTGTGGGTGCGTATCTCGATCAAGGCATCGCTTACTGGCCCATGCCGCTGCGGGAGGAGGGGCTGATGGCTGCCTCGCGCAAAATCATGTCGCAACCCGGCTCCATCGCCCGCAAGCACCTCAAACTCGTCGGGAAGGAATTTCGTCGCCAAGTAGAGAAGAACATGAGCGCTGAGGACATCTTGGTAGATGCGCTGGAGCGTCTCGCCGTGTTTCCAGGTGAGTGGGACGCCTTCCTCACCGCCGAGCTGATCGCTCTCCCCGGCTGGGCGGGCATGATCCGCATGCTGGAGAACGATGTGACACTCGCCCCGCATGATCGCGTGCGTTGCTCGCTGATGGAGTTTCTCGCACTGCGTTTCACTTACACGCTCGCCGCCTTGCAGGACCTCATGGATGACACCACCACCTGGCGGTCCGTATCCATCACACCGCCTAAAGTGGAGGCCCTCACGCCCGTGGCACGCTTCTTCGATGTCGCTCAGCTCACCGGCCTCTCCAGCGGCATTTTGAGTAGCATGCCAGAAGAGATTTTTCAGTGCCTCACGCATGAAATCGCCGCGTGCAATGAGATCGAACGCCGCAGGCTGCTGCACCTCGCCTACGAGCGGCGGCATGAGCGCAGCATCCTCATCCCACTGGCTAAACACCGCGCCATGCCGCAGCCGCAGCCGCAAACGGATCGCCTCGCCGCGCAGATCGTTTTTTGCATCGACGAACGTGAGGAGTCCATCCGCCGTGCGCTCGAAGAAGTCGATCCCTGCATCGAAACCGTCGGTGCAGCGGGCTTCTTCGGCGTCGCTATTGATTACGCGGGACTCGATGATCCGGGCGGCGTCTCGCTTTGCCCCGTCGTTGTCAAACCGGGCCACTCCGTCCGCGAAGTGGCTGTCACGGATCACTCCCATCTCCATGAGCGTCGGCAAAAGCGCCGCAATGTGTGGGCCAAGATCACTCGCAATGGCTTCATCTCTTCACGCACGCTCGTGCGCGGCTGGATCAGCACCGCCTGCCTCGGCTTCTTCTCGCTCTTTCCTCTCATTTTCAGAGTGTTCGGCCCGCGCACCTACGGTCAGCTCATCAAGCGGCTCAACCGTGCCTTCCTGCCCACACCGAAAACGGAAGTCACCTTCATGCGCAATGACCCCGAGTCACGTCATGCCACCACCGGTCTCTTGCATGGCTTCACCGAGCAAGAAATGGCCGACCGCGTCTATTCCGTGCTCGGCTTTGGCGGCCTGCATAAGGCGCATGCACGCCTCGTCGTCATCCTCGGCCACGGCAGCACCAGTTTGAACAATCCGTATGAGTCCGCCTACTGCTGCGGAGCCTGCGGCGGCCGGACGGGAGCGCCCAATGCACGTATCTTCGCCATCATGGCGAACCGCCCCGGCGTGCGTGCCGTCCTGCGGGAAAAAGGCGTCATCATCCCTGAGGACACCTGGTTCCTCGGCGGCTACCACGACACCTGCAGCGACGACATCGAGTTCTTCGACGTCGATCTCATGCCCGAGACCCACCATGGCGATCTCAACCGTGTGAAGCAGTCTCTCGACAAAGCCCGCGTGCTGAATGCCGACGAACGCGTGCGCCGCTTTGGCACCGCTGGCGCTGGCATCACCGGTGAACGTGCGCTGCGTCATGTACAGGCCCGCTCTGAGCACATCGCCGAGCCACGGCCCGAGTACGGCCACTGCACGAACGCCGTCGCCTATGTGGGCCGCCGCGAGCACACCCGCAGCCTCTTCATGGATCGTCGCTCCTTCCTCATCAGCTACGACGCCACCAAAGATCTCGAAAACAACGCCCTCGCCCGCGTGCTCGGCGCGGTCATTCCTGTCTGCGGCGGCATCAGCCTCGAATACTACTTCTCCACCGTCGATAACGAGACCTACGGCGCTGGCACCAAGCTCCCGCACAACATCACCGGCCTCGTCGGCGTCATGAACGGCTTCCAGGGCGATCTTCGCACCGGCCTGCCCGTGCAGACCGTTGAAATCCACGAGCCCGTGCGCATCCTCTTCATCGTCGAAACCACCCCGCAGCGGCTCATGAGCGTCATCAAGGCCAACAAGGAGCTCGTCGAATTCGTCTGCAATCGCTGGATTCGCATCGCCACCATGGACCCCGAGGACGGCCACATTGAAATCTATCGCGGCAACGACGTCTTCGAGCCACTCACCGGCGACGAAGAGCCGCTGCCTATCACGCCCAACTCACAAACCTGGTATCGCGGCAAAATGCAGCACCTCCCGCTCGCCCGCATCGAACCGAAGCCCGCCAAAGCCGCTTAAAATGTCCCTCGAAAACCTCTCCCTCCTGCTTCTCGCCACGCCGGGCATCACCTTTGTGGGGCTGAGCCTCATCTGGCTACTCGGCGGCCATGTGTCTGAGCATGCCATGTCACGCCTCACCAAGGGCGTGTATGCCTTTCTCACCATCATCGTCGGCATCATCTTTTGGAAGATGTGGCAGAGTGATCTGCACTCCGTCCGCGCCTCCGTCGGTAATCATTGGTTCAAGGTCGCCCACTACGAGTTTCCGCTTACCATCCTGCTCGACCGCCTCTCACTGCCTATCGTCGGCATCACGGTGATCCTCGCAGGCGTCGTCGGCAGCTTCAGCGTGCGTTATTTGCATCGCGATCCCGGCTTCTTCCGCTTCTTCCTACTGCTGCATCTCTTCACCTTCGGTGCCTTGCTGGTCTTCATGGCGGATTCGCTCGATGTGCTGCTCGGCGGATGGGAGATCGTCGGTATCACCAGCGTGCTGCTCATCGGTTTCTTCCAATACCGGCCTGATCCTGTGAAGAACGCCCTCCGCGTCTTTGCCACCTATCGCGTGGCGGATCTCTTCATGCTCATGGGCGTCTTCCTGGCCCATCATTGGTTCAAAACCGCCTCGTGGAACGGCATGTTCAGCGGCGAGTGGCCCGGACACGTCAACAACATCAACGGCAGCGCCGCCACCATCGTCGCCGTCATGCTCGTCTTTGCCGCCAGCGGCAAATCGGCGCAGGGACCCTTCTGCGGATGGCTCGCCCGTGCCATGGAAGGCCCCACGCCCTCCAGCGCTATCTTTTACGGTGCCATCAGCGTGCATGCCGGCGCTTACCTCCTGCTGCGCATTGAGCCGCTGCTGCACTCCTCCGCCATCGCCACCGGCCTCGTCATCTTCATCGGCAGCACCACCGCCTTCCTCAGTACCCTCGTTCACCGCACCTGTGCCGATGCGAAGACCTCGCTCGCCTACGCCGCACAGACACAGCTCGGTCTCATCTTCGTCGAGATCGGCCTCGGCTGGACCACCTTTGCCATCATCCACCTCATCAGCCACGCGGTGCTCCGCACGCTGCAGTTCCTCCGCTCGCCCTCCATGCTGCGGGACTACAATCGCGTCCACTCTGCTGCTGGTGGCCAGATCGATCCCACCGGCGAGCACTACGAATCCTTCCTGCCGAAGAAAATCCAGCTCTGGCTCTACCGCGTCGCTTTGGGCCGTGGCTTCTACGATCCGATCGTGGACCGATTCATCGTCGCACCTGTCGTCGGCCTCGCACGCTTCCTTGGCATCTTTGAGTTCCGCAGCGGCAAATCCTGATTTTCTCTCCTTCCATGACTTTCCTGTCCATTCCCTACATCAGCCTCGGGCTCGGCTTTCTGCTCGTTGGAGCCCTTTGGGCCTTCAAATCAGCCAATCCACGCTTCGCGGCCGTATTTGCCGCCAGTGGCTCCTTCGGCAGCTTTTTGCTCTCTACGCTCGAAGTCGCCAAAGCTGGCAACACACGCCTTTTTGACCCCTGGCTGAGCATTTTCGAGGCAGATGCCCTCGACGCCGTACCCATGGCTTTCTTTGCGGCCCTCACGCTCATCGTCATCATCTTAGCGCCCAAACGCGACTCTGGCGGAAAAGCCCTCGCAGGCATTCTACTCCTCTCCGCCGCCACACAGACGACCTACGCCGCCGCGAATCTCGCCGTGCTCGCCACCGGTTGGTGGCTCACGAGTTTGCCCTTCGTCCTGCGCATGTTTGGCGAAGATCGCAGTCAAAAACTCGCCCAGGGCTTCCTCATCGCAAGCAGCATCGCTCTCTCTGCCGCCATCGCGGTGATGCACCACATCGAGATCGACGAAATCTCCCATGCCAGCAATCTGGCCTTTGGCCTCATCATCCTCGCCGTCGTGCTGCGCAAAGGACTCTTCCCGCTGCATGGCTGGATGATCAACTCCTTCGAGCACGGGCCGCTGCTACCGCTCGCCCTGCTCTTCAACGGCCATCTCGGAGCCCTCCTCATCGCCCGCAGCGAAACCACCGCTCTCACCCTTTCCGAAAAGCACGTCCTCGAATTCCTCAGCATCGCCGCGCTCGTCACCGCGCTCATCACCAGCCTGCGTGGCTTCGCCGAAAAGAAACCGCGCCGCATGCTCGGCCTTTTGTGTCTCTCCCAGGCCAGCTTCATCCTCGCCGGCATCGCCACCGCTTCCGCCGAGGGCATCACCGGAGCGCTCGTCCACTGGCTCGTCGTTGCCGCCGCCTCCACCGGCCTCATCGCCATCGTCCGCGTGCTCGAAGTCCGTGTCTCAGGCAGTGCCGATCCGACGGCGCATCTCGGCCTCGCCACCCAAGCACCACGCCTCGCCACCTTCTTCCTTGTCTGCGGTCTCGCCCTCATCGGTCTGCCCGGTACGCTCGGCTACTGCGCCGAGGACCTCATCTTCCACGGCGCTTTGGAAAACCACACCTGGATCGGCATCGCCCTGCCCGCCGCCACCGCCTTCAACGCGATCAATCTCCTCCGCATCTTCAACATCCTCTTCCTCGGCGTCCTGCCGAAACACGTCATCGACATCCCGGATGCCCTTCCACGCGAACGCTGGCCCCTCGCCTGCATCGTCGTCTTCCTCATCGCTGGCGGCATCTTTCCCTCCAAGGTCCTCCACTGGCGCGAAGCAGCGGCCCATGAAATCGAAGCAGGACTCGGGCTCGACAAGGCCGAGCACAATGGACATTGAAACACTCGGGCTTCTGAAACCTGTGCTGTGACGAATCCTCAGTCCACAAACATGAACTCGTTCGAGAGCATCAAGACCTGAACGAATTGCTCCCAGGGACTCAGAAGCGTGCGTGGCTGTTCGCTGAAGTCTTTGGAGGCATCCCAAACCTCCTCTGAGGACTCACCACCGCCAACAATAAAGGATGCCTGCGATGAACGAAGCACGGGTGCCCACAGGAACTGGTCGCTATTGAGCCCGTGACCGATGTCCACGATGAAATCGAGTGTCTCTCCGCGACGAAAAGAGATCGCGGCAAGATCCAAGCGGGCGCTGGAATGATGAAGATGAGTGCTCATGAGTTTCCCAAGCTTCGAATGGCTGACGAAGGCGCGAATGCCGTCACCTGCTTCAGGCTCATGTATCAGAGTCGAGGAAAGATCGTAGCGACCATCCGCTGGCGCGGTCCATCGGCGGACAACCGCATGGAGCCGATCATTGCCTGGATGGCCTCCTTGGGCGGTCAATTGAGCCCAGCCGAGGGAGGCACCCGGCCACATCTCCTCTCCCTGCCAGGCAGGGCCGGTGAAATGAGGCAGGGAATTGAACTCGCGGACACGGCCAGTCTTCTCGATCCATTCACCATGGCCGTAAGACCAGCTTTTCGCATGATCGCTCAAAGCAGGCACGAGACTTGGATCAGCTAGAAGGAACTGCTCCGCTTGCGCGGCTTCCATTGGAGTTGGTTCGCGCTGAAACAGACGCTCATAAATCATGCGCAGGCGCTCATCCGTGCTCGCGATGGCGGCGGTGTCTTTCACTAGCACTCGAGCCTGCTGGACGATGAAAGGATGATTCAATCCAAACAATGCCTGCTGGGGGACGGTGGTCTCGGTGCGCTGGGGGATCGAGAGGTCCGGATTGGCGAAATCAAAGGTGCGCATCACGGCGGGCAGGTTTTCACGATCGACGAGGGCGTAAAGTGTGCGGCGTGTGTTGTCAGAAGCAAACAAGGACAGTGGGCGGCCTCCCATGCGGAGATCGAGGCGTCCAGATGATGCCAGCCAAGCATCGCGTGCCTCTTCAAATGTGAGCCGTTGGGGCGGCATTCGGGAGAGGAGCCGGTTCTCGGGATCACGCGGATCCGCTTTGTCACTGCGCTGCTGATAGGTGCGGGAGAGCATGATGAGCCGGTGCATGTGCTTCATGCTCCAGCCCGAGCGAATGAACTCGGCGGCGAGCCAATCGAGCAACTCAGGATGGCTCGGCAGGCTTCCTTGCTTTCCAAAATCACTTGGCGTGGCGACGAGACCGCGGCCGAAATGATGCTGCCAGAGGCGATTCACCATGACGCGGGCTGTCAGTGGATTGGCGGGGTCGATGATGGCTTGGGCGAGCTCGAGGCGGCCGCTGCCCTTGGTAAAAGCGGGGCGCATTCCAAACAAACTTGGGAACCTTCGTTCGACGACCTCTCCCTTGGTCAAAGGATTGCCACGAAGGAAAACGCGTGCAGTGCTCGGCACAGCACGATCGAGAAGGACTGTCGAATGGGCGGGCGCGGCTTTGTTCTGCAACAAATGCCGGTCCACTGCCGCTTGGGACTTCCAAAGCTCCACGACGACATTCGTGGGGAAATACATCTCGATGTTGGCGATATGCTCGTCCGGCACAAAGCACGGCGAATCAGGCCGGGTGAGCACTTCATCCGTGATCTTGATGCCGGGATGCTTTTCCAGCCACGCCGTCCAGCGGTGGACGATGAAGGGATTGAGATCCTTCTCTTCGAGAATCTGCCCGAAGACCTCTTCGGGATACTTATCGAGTTCCCGCTGAGCCGCGAGGTAGGCTGCCGCATTGGCACGAGTGCGTGCCATCTGCTCTTCGCGGCGTTTGGTGAGCAACTCGCGGTTTTTCTTTACCAACGCGTCTAACTCGATGGAGAAGCCTTGATCGCACGCGACAAGCGCCTCGGTGGAACTTTGGAAGATGCCATAGAGGCTGTAGTAATCGCGGGTGGGAATGGGATCGAATTTGTGATCGTGGCATCGTGCGCACGAGACCGTGAGCGCCTGCGTGCCCCGCATAACAACATCAATCCGGTCATCAATGATGTCGTGTGTCACGCCGAGAAAGCGCCTGCCTAGCGTCAGAAAACCCATCGCCGCGAGATCTGGTGATTTTGCCTGCACGACTTGGTCCGCTGCGATTTGCAGCAGCAAAAAGCGGTCATAGGGCATGTCCTCGTTCAAAGCTCTCACTACCCAGTCACGATAGGTAGAGGCATGCACCCAGTGCTTTTCTTCCCGCGCATACACATACCCTTTGGTGTCGGAATACCGCGCCACATCCAGCCAATGCCTCGCCCAGTGCTCGCCATGATGGGGCGAGGTGAGCAGCCGATCCACATGCGTCGCATAGTCATCGGCTGACAATTTTTCCGGCGGAAGATCCGAAGGCGGCAGGCCAATCAAATCAAAGCTGGCACGCCGCAGCAGTGTGCGGGCATCCGCCCTCGGCGAGAAGGAAAGGCCATGCTTCACCAGTTCGCGTTCAACTAACTCGTCGATCCCAGATGAGCGGACAGGACGTAACGGCTGGAAAGCCCAGTGTTCCTCCGCAGAGACTGCCGCAGAGATGCAGAGCACGAACCATGAAACCAGTTTGATCACAATAGTGATCTACTACGCCGCCAAGAGATGTGCCTTTGCTTGCCAGCCCAAGTTCCAGAGAAGCAGAAACTATTCTCCGCCTTGGACGGCGACCTTCTCACCAACCTCCTGATCACCCGAGATAGGCCAGAAGGCCTCCATGTTGAGCAGGTTTGGAGGATTCATCTTCCACGCCTTGCCATCCTTGATACTCACACCTTGATAGGTGATCGGCATGAGCGTCACGCAGAGGCGGTCATGATCAAACTTCTGCACATGAAGCGCAGCGGCGAAGCTGTTCTTCTTGTCGAGTGTGATCTTGTCTCCCACTTGGCAGGGATCGGCCGCCTCCTTGAGTCCAGGGAGGACGATTTCCACATCCACATCTTCGAGCTCTACCGAACGAGCACGGACGACCCAGCCTTCGGTGATCACATCCGTGGAAGATAGAGGGCGTGTGTTGAGCACCTGATACTCCCCGGTGACGTAGATGGGCTGCTCCTGCTTGTAGTTGCGGATGTAAGCCCGCTTGAGCATGTCGTTTTTCACCGCCAGTTGCTCATGCGAAAATGCAAAAAATTCAGCGAGCAAATCGCGAGATGGTAAAAACTTCCCGCCTGGGACCGAGTACTTCGAAAAGGGGCGGATGGGATCGAGTTTGTCAAATTTAGCGAGAACACGATAATTAAAGGGCTTCTCAGGGTGCGAAAAGACCATAATACTAAAGAACCAACAGAAAGTGGCCACTCCCATCAGGAACGTGATCAAAATGGTCCACCAAAAGATTCCCCCGGAATCTTTCTTTTTTGAGAAGCTACCCCCGCCGTAAGAGCGGTACTCGCTTCCATCACTCAAAAATCGAATATGCATGGCAAATCTGCGAAGATTTTTATAAAAACTGGATTAAGACTGCTTAAATTCTACAAGACTACGGCTATTTGAAAAGAAATTTTTGTGAACAAGTGGCTTTTTTGGGAAATTCAGAGCGACGGCGACCCGGATAGCAGAAAACCGGCCATTTTAAGATCTCAATCAAGCACTGCATCATACGGCGGCCATGAGGCGGTCTATATCATCCGCCTCAAAGAAGCCAAACGATGCATAGCGATGAAGTTTTCGCGAACGAACGGTTGACAAAGGTATAAAAATCCTCCGGCCAAAAGGCCCGCCGCACGGCGGAAAAGAGCAGCCGAGATCACCGATATAAAGATCGCTCCCATGAATGATCTATCTCCACTGCTCCATCGTCGTGAATTCTTTGCCAAGACCGTTTTCGCCACGCTTGGATGCGCTGTCGGCTCGACGAACTCTCCAGTGCTGGCTCAAACCGATTCAAAGACTGTCGAAGTATCGACCTTGGATGCACTCAACCGCTTTCCGCGAATGATGCAGGACTGGCTCGTCACCGAGGTGCGAGCTGCGGAAGCGCGCGGGAATGTGAAACGGGCGAAATTGAAAACGAAAGCCGATGCTGAGGCCTATGTGAAATCGGTGCAGGAACGCATTCGCGAGAGCTTTGGGCCATTCCCGGAGAAAACGGCGCTGAATGCCAAGGTAACGCGTGTGCTGGATCGCGATACTTACCGCATCGAGAACATCCATTTCGAGAGCCGACCTGGTTTCATCGTCACCGGTAATCTTTATCTACCAAGGAACACCCAAAGCAAGGTGCCAGGCGTGATCGGCGTATGCGGCCACTCGCTCAATGGAAAGGCAGCGGAAGCGTATCAGAGCTTCGCGCAAGGTCTCGCACGGCAGGGGATGGCGTGCTTCTTGATCGACCCCGCAGGCCAGGGCGAGCGATTTCAGTATTTGAATGAGAAACTTGGTTCGCGCCTCAGCGGCGGCACGACGGAGCACAATCAAATGGGAAATCCCATGCTGCTTGTGGGCGAGTTTCTCGGCGCGTGGTTTGCGTGGGATGCGATTCGTGCGCTCGACTACCTGCTGGCGCGGCCTGAGATCGACGCGGAGCACATTGGCGTGACGGGAAATTCCGGCGGCGGCACACAGACGACGTGGTTGTGCGGTTTGGAGCCGCGTTTCTCGATGGGCGCGCCATCGTGCTTTGTGACCACCTTTCGCCGTGATGCCGAGAACGAACTCCCGCAGGACAACGAACAGTGTCCACCACGCGTTTTGGCACTCGATCTCGATCACGGCGACTTCCTTGCCGCCATGGCACCGAAGCCGGTGATCATCATGGCGCAGGAAAAGGATTACTTCGATGCCCGTGGCAGCGCGGAGACCTACGAGCGGCTCAAAAAACTCTACACCTTGCTCGGCAAGCCGGAGAACATCGCGCTGCACACTGGTCCTGACCCGCATGGCTACTCGCAGCCAAATCGTGAGGCGATGTATCGCTTCTTCGGCAAGGCCACCGGCCTCAAGATGGCTGATGTCGAGCCACCGATCACGATCGAGAAGGATGCGGATCTCCTATGCACGCCCCAGGGCCAAGTTGGTTCAATGGGCAGCCGCACGTTGATGTCGTTCACGAAGGAGAAAGCCGAGTCGCTGGTCTCCATGCGTGGCCAACTCGATCTCAA
>JBEIGR010000042.1:0-17156 GCA_040381795.1 Verrucomicrobiaceae bacterium
CTCAGGGTGGCGTCCGATGGAGGTGGTCTCGCTTTCGAGGCGTTGGACCTTGATGGAGTCATCTTCCATGTAAAAAACGACGGCGGCCATAGGAGCGAAAAGGGGGTGGGATGAATGAAAATCGAAGACGGGTGGCAGGGGTTCCACGCGCGGCGCGAAAGAATCTTGGGATTTTCGGGATGCAAGGACGGTGTTCGCGTGTGAAGGTGATTTCCCGCGCCGTTTCTTGTGCGGCAAAATACCGCGTCTGCCTTCCATGAAGCCTTTCATCACCACTTTGGTCCGCTCCCTGGCACTCTGCGCCGCTCTATGGCTGACGGTCGCCCCCCTCACGGCGGCGGATACGGAGGCGGCGGAGGCCACGGCACTGCGCCTCGTGCCTCAGCAGGAAAAGGACGGCTACGAGTTCCGCTCCGAACTGTGGACGAATGAACTCACGCCGGACGTGGGCCGCGCCGTGCGCCTGCAACTCTTCAAAGGCCATGAGTATGCTTTCTGCATCGCCGTGCCCGAAAAGTCCGGCGTGGCGATCACCGCTGCGGTGCTCGATTTTGAAGGCAAACCGGGCGGTGAACTGCTGCCGGTGAAAGACGGCTGGGGCCTCGTGCTCTTTTACAAGCCGAAGAAAACGGGTCAGTATGTCGTGGCCCTGCGCCAGACGGAAGACGGCAAGAAAAAGAAGATCGCCTGTGCGATGGCCACCGGCTGGAAGTAAGGCGAAAAGCGGCCGTGCAACCCATCTGCCTCCAAGGGCCCGCAAACATCGCGGCAAGAGGCTTCACCGGTGACGAAGGCCTTGCTTGTCACCCGAGGTGCCTCATCTAAAACCAAGCGCCCATACTCACAAACCCGAAGCAGTGCGACTTCACTTCCCCCGCTCAAACACCAGAACGCCCTTCGGCCCGCTGAGCGTCAGCTTTTGATCTTCCACGAGCTTGTCACAAGCCTGGAGAATGCCCAGGAACGCCTGCTCGAAAGCCCTGTGCTCCTGAGGCCCCGCTCGACGCGTCGAACGAAAGGGCGTCGTCCACCTCAATGCATTGCCTTCGAGCGAATAACCGCCGGAAAACATGTTCACACCCGAGCCACCATGCACACCACCTTTGCCATCGAATTGAATCGAGGCCTTCAAACCGGATGGAAGAGCCCTTTCAGTGCCATCGACCTCCCAAAACGAAAAAGTCCATCCACCATCCTTGGCTGCAAAACAGCCCGCCAACCCCAAAAAAAGGGCGAGTGCCGCGCATAAGGACACCCGGCATAAAAACGATGCGTTCTTGGCATTAAATTTCGTCATGGGCGCATGATTCAAATGAGGCGGGAGAAGGTGCTTGTATGAATTTTAACGCCGAAAGTCAATCTTTCCGAAGCAAGGTCACGAATCATTTCCCGTTCAAGGCGGCCCATCCTATGAAAACGACCACCCTTCTCCTCCTCAGCCTCGCCGCCATCACCGCACTCGCGGATGACAAGCTCCTCCTCGCCGTCCCCGGTGCGGTCATCTACGAAAGCAAGCTCGATACTGCCCCCGCTGCGCCTTGGAAGGCCGCCAAGGGCAAATGGGAGCTCGTCGAAGGAGTCACCCGTGGCTCCGAACTTGAAGCCGATAAGCACGGCGCTGTCACCCGCCTGCCGAACAAGCTGCAAAACTTCATCATCGAGTATGAATTCAAATTCGCCGGCGCCCGCACCACCAGCCTCTCGATCAATGCCATCAAGGACCACATGGCCCGCATCAGCATCACGCCGAAGTCCGTCACCATCCAGAAGGACGATAACGATCACGAAGGCCCGGACAAGGCCACTGTCTTCGCCCGCTTCCCCGCCGAACTCGGTGAGGGCTGGCACAAAGTGCGCCTCGAAATGGCCGGCGATCTGATGCTTGGCAAGGTCGATGACCTCGTCGCCTGGGGTGCCAGCGATCTCTTCAAAAACGAGAAAGCCGCCCCCGGCTTCACCGTCGGTGGTCAGTCCGTTGATTTTCGCAATCTCACCATCCGTGAGGCTGCGCTGAATCCCGAATGGGAATCCGTCAAAGCCACGCTTCCCAAGCCCGGCGAGAAAATCGCCCCCGCCGCCGCTCCCGGCAAAGGAAAGGGCAAAGGTGCCGCCAAGAAAAAGGCCGAATAATCACCTGCCTCCCGCATTTTACGAAACCCGCGTCCACTCACCCCGGCGCGGGTTTTTTCTTGCCCGCAGATCGTGATCCACGATACAAAGCCGTCCCATGAGCACCTCGACTGACGAACTCTCCAAGACCGACGAATGGTTCCGCACGAAGCTGCACGACAGCATCCACTACGGCATCGCCGCCATCACCATCATCGCCGGATGGTTGCTCTCCAATGACAGCATCATCTCCATCCACCATGCCGAGGACGCGGAGAAAAAGGAGGCCGCCATCGTGCTCGCCATCCTGCTGCCGCTTGCCTGGGGAGTGTGGTTCATGCTGCTGCACCGGCTTCACGCTCAACTGCCGCCGCACCCCACCATCGTTGCAAAAAAGAACCTTCACCTCATGGCCTTCGGCATGCTGTTGCTCTTCATCGTCATCTGGTGCGTCGTGGCCGATGTCATCACCGTCCCGGCGCAGTTCACGTTGAAGAAGTAAAAGCGGCTCACGGAGGCCGTATGGCTCTCGTGCCACTTCGCATCACCAGTTTCGCTCTCACCTTCATCGCCACCTCCGCGATGGCGGTGGACTATGCGAAGGACATCAAGCCGCTGCTCAAAGAGCGCTGCTATGCCTGCCATGGCGCTTTGAAGCAAAAAGCCGGGCTGCGGCTCGATACCGTCACACTGCTGAAAACCGGTGGCGACAACGGCGATGCCACCCAGCACCTCCTCGACCGCCTCACCACCACCGACAAAGCCGACCGCATGCCTCCCGAAGGCGAAGGCGCGATGTTCAATGCCGAGCAAGTAGCCAAAGTGCGTGAATGGATCACCGCCGGAGCGCCCGGCCTCATCGAGGAACAGCCCGAGGCCGATCCGCGTGCCCACTGGGCCTATCAAGTGCCAAAAAACGCCCGCCAGAGCATCGATGCCCTCCACGCCGCACACCTCGCCGCGAAGCAGCTCAAACCCCAACCCGCCGCACCTCACGATGTGTGGCTCCGCCGCGCGTACTTTGATCTCACCGGCCTCCCACCAGATTCGTCCGATCTGTCCGATCATGCCTTGGTGGATCGTTTGCTCTCCAGCCCCCAATTCGGCGAACGCTGGGCACGCCACTTCATGGACATCTGGCGCTACTGCGATTGGTATGGCCTCGGTGCCCAGCTCCGCCATTCCCAAAAACACCTCTGGCATTGGCGGGATTGGATCATCGAAAGCCTCAACGCGGACAAGGGCTACGACCGCATGATCATCGAGCAGCTCGCTGCGGATGAGCTCGCGCCGGAGGATCGCTCCACGCTCCGTGCCACCGGCTTCCTCGCCCGCAGCTACTACCTCTTCAACCGCACCACCTGGCTCGATGAAACCACCGAGCACACCTCCCGCGCCTTCCTCGGCCTCACGATGCAGTGCGTGAAGTGCCACGATCACAAATACGATCCCATCGACCACGCCGATTACTACCGCCTCCGCGCCGTCTTCGAGCCCCTGCACGTCCGCCTCGATCCCCAGCCCGGCGTCACCGAGTTCGACAAAGGCGGCCTCCCCCGCGTGTTCGATCTCCACCTTGATCGCCCCACCTTCCGCCACGTCCGCGGCGATGAGAAGAACGAGGACAAATCCAAGCCCATGACGCCCGGCATCCCCGCTGTGCTCGAATTTGCCTCCTTCGAACCGAAAAGCATCGCGCTGCCGAAAACCATCTCGCAGCCCTTTTTGCAGCCCTTTGTGCTCAAAGACCACCTCGCCGCTGCGGAAACCGAAATCGCTACGCTCGAAAAACAGCTCGTGAACCGCTCCAAAGCCTCTCCCGCCAAAAGCATCCTTCGCGATGACTTCACCCAATCTCGCCCCGAAGCATGGAAAGCCCTCTCCGGCACTTGGAAACATGAAAACGGCTCCATGCGCCAGTCAGAGACTGGCATGACGCGTCGCCTCATGCAGCTTACCACGCCGCCTCCGGCCGATTTCGATGCGAAGATGAGCTTCACCCTTCGCGGCGGGCAAAAATGGAAGTCCGTCGGCCTCGTGTTCGACCTCGCGGAGCACAGCGATGTGCTCGTTTATATGAGCGCTGTGCAGGGCGGCTCGAAGGTGCAGATCGCTCCCGGCGAAAACGGCCAGGCCAGCTATCCCGCTGGAGGCAGCCATGCCCTGCCATTCAAGGAGAACGAACGCCACACGCTCCAAGTCCGTGCTCTCGGCCAGCAGGTACAGGTCAGCGTCGATGGCAAACAAGTCATCGCCTACACGCTAACGAAGCCACGCATTGCCGGCACACTCGCGCTCGCCGCCTTCGATGCCGAGGTCGATTTTCACAGCTTCGAGCTCGCCACCTTGCCTGCTGATGCGGTGCTCGCCTCGTCGAACACGCCAGCCCTCGAAAAACAACTCGCCGCGGCCAAGTGGAAGCCTGCCGTGCTTCGCGCCGCCTTCGCGGCCGAAAGCCGGAAGGGCGACAAAGCCCTCGCCAAGGCCGCCGCGCTTGCTGAAGGCCAATTCAAACTCGCCAAGGCCGAGGCCGATCTCGCCGCGCTGGATGCCAAAGCCGATGCCAAGAAGCTCAAAGCCGCTCAAAACGCCGTCGAAGCCGCGAAAAAGAAACTCAACGACCCCGGTGAAACCTTCACGCCCATTCTGGCCTCGCTCAAAGCCCAGGAAGGCCCCGATGATTCCGACAACGCCAAGGTCCAAACCTATCCCGCCACCAGCACCGGCCGCCGACTCGCCTTCGCGCAATGGATCGCCGATCAACGCAATCCGCTCACCGCTCGCGTGCTCGTCAATCAAGTGTGGACACGCCTCACCGGCTCCAGCTTCGTGCCCGACGTGAGCGATTTCGGCCTGCGAGCACCCGCACCGCTTCAACAAGACATCCTCGACACCCTCGCAGTCGGCTTCATGGAAAACGGCTGGAGCATGAAGTGGCTCATCAAGCAGATCGTCCTCAGCGATTTGTATCGCCGCAGCTCCAGCAACGCCGCCGCCGATGCTCACACGCTCGCCACCGATCCCGATAACACCCTCCTCTGGCGCATGAACCCGCGCCGTCTCGAATCCCAATCCGTGCGCGATGCCCTGCTCGCCCTCGGCGGCAGGCTTGATCTCACCCTCGGTGGCCCCAGCCTCGATCCCGACAAGGCCGAGAGCACCCCTCGCCGCTCTCTCTACTTCATCCAGACGCCCGATACCGAGCACCGCTTCCTCGGTGCCTTCGACAACGCCAACGTCCTCGAATGCTACCGCCGCAATGAAAGCGTCGTCCCCCAGCAGGCCCTCGCCCTCACCAACAGCCAGCTCAGCCGCGCCACCGCCGATGCCTTGGCCTCCAAGCTCGCCCAGCTTTCTCCCGCCGAATTCATCCGCCGCAGCTTTCTCACCATTCTCAACCGCCCGCCCGTCGACAAAGAGCAGCAAGTCAGCCTCCAAGCCTTCGCGTCACTCAAAAACAACCGCTCGCTCTTCTTGCAGGCCTTGTTGAACCACAATGACTTCGTCACGTTGAGGTGATCACCACACCTCCAACCGCACGAAGCGGCGGCCGTTGGTGCCTGCGGGGATGGTAGCCTTCACAGTCTGCGTGGTGCCGTTGTCAGTGAGGATGGTTTGGGTGCTTCCGGTTTCGGTCCAGTCGAGACCGTTGAGGGTTTCGGTCCAGGGGACGTGGAAGGTTTTGCCTGCGAGAACGGAGGCGTTGCTGCGAGTGTAGGTGAACTCGATGTTGCCGCCGGTGACCTGGGTTTGGAACGATGGCGTGGTGGCGAGGGTGGGGTTCAGGCCGAGGGCGAACTCCATTGTGTTCACAAACCCATCGTGATCGGAGTCGGCATCGTCTGCGGCGTCGCCCGTGTTGGTGGTGATGCCAAGCCAAGTTTCGAGCACGGTGAGTCCGGCGGTGGCCATTCCGGTCAGGGTGATGTCGAAGGGGCTCTCGTTCGCGTCGTTGCTGGCGATGTGGATCGCGGCGCTACGAGGCCCAGCGGCACTTGGGGTGAAGGTGACGGTGAAGGTGGTGCTGGTGTTGTCTTCGAGTGCCCAGGTAATGGCGCTGATGGTGAAGTCGCTGCTGTTGGGGCCGTCCTTGGTGACGCTGAGATTGAGCAGCGGAATGGTGCCGGTGCTGCGCAGTGTGAAGGTGAGCGCATTGCTCGCGCCAGTGGCGAGACTGCCGAAGTCGATGCTGGCGCTGCCGTCGATGAGGTTCGTGCTCGCGGGTTGCTCAATGGCGATCTCCGGCGTGAGCGGGTAGCTGCCGATGTAGCTGGAGCTGGTTGCCGAAGAGGTGACAAGGGGTTCGATCCATCCGGCATCGCTGAAGCTACCGGTGATGAACAACTCATCGCCCAGCAAGGTGATGTCCCACACGTCATTGTTCGGTCCGCCCCCAACCTGCTCCCAGGTGCTGCCGTTCCATTCGCGGAGGGTTTCGCTGTCGATCTGAGTGCCGGCGAAAAGCAGACCGTGGGTGTATTTGAGCACGTTCACACTGCCATTCACACCCGATCCGAGGGCACTCCATGTCGCACCATTCCAGCGGGCGACGTGATTCGCGCATGGCACGCCAGCGATGGAATCAAAGTGGCCGCCGATGACGAGGTCATTGCCCATCGCGATCATGGTTTGCACCAAGGGGGTGATGTTACTCGTGTGCGTGGCCCAGGCGCTGCCGTTCCACTGCAGGATGTCACTGTGCACCAAAAGTGAGTCGCTGATGTCATTGAAAGTGGATGCATAAAGCTGGCTACCGACCTGACACATAGACTGCACATACGAGTCGGCATTGAGCGTGATGCCTGCACCAGCGTCGCTCCAGGCCGTTCCGTTCCATTTGGCGATGTGATTGATGGGAGTGCCGTTGGCTGTCGAGATGTCGCCGAAGGCGTAAAGCGCGCCACCAAGGCTCTCCATTCTGCCCGAGAGCGAAGCCTCCAGATTTCCGACCGTCACCCATGCGGTGCCGGTCCATTTGGCAACGGTGAGCTGATAAGGCGGAGTCGGCGTATCCGTGAAGTAGTAGCAATAGAGTTCGCCATTATGAACGACGAGCCCGCCACCTTGGCTGCCAGGGAGTGCTGACCAGGTGTTGGTGACCTTGTCGTAGCAGGCCACATGATTGGCCTCCAGTGTGCCCAAATGCGTGAAGTCACCGCTGACGTAGATTTTTCCATTCAGCTCGACGATGGAATAGCCATCGGCATCGAGCCCCTGGCCGACTCCATTGAGCATGGACTGCCATGCTGTGCCATCCCACTTGGCTATGTGATTGAGCGGGGTGGTGAAGCATCCCAAGGCGATCACGCTGCTGCCGCTGGTGAGAAGTTGATTCACTTGGCCATCGAGATCATCAGCTCCCACGGCAGCCCAAGTGGTGCCATCCCAGCGCGTCAAATAGCTGCCCACGGTGCTCTGATGGATGCCATTGAAGCCGCCGCCGACATAAAGATGTACACCCACGACTGCCAGCGTGTTGATGGTCGAGCCGAGATAACCTTCTGGATTGGGAATGTTCGGCGCTGCGGCAGACCACGCGCTGCCGTCCCAGCGAGCCACACGCGGCGAGGCGATGCCTCCCGCCGCTGTGAAGGCTCCGCCAAAGTAGAGATCACTGCCCAGCTTAGCAAGGCAGGTTCCAGTGCTGTTTAATCCAGCGCCGAGTGCCGACCACGAGGAACCGTTCCACTTCGCCGCACGCGTCGCAGTCACGCCGCCTATGCTGGTGAAGCTGCCGCAAACATAAAGATCCGTGCCGTCCACGAGCAGGCCGGATACAGAGTTGTTCGCCCCCGTGCTGCCGATCACCGACCAGGCCGCGCCATCCCAGCGTGCGAGCCGATTGGCTCCTGAAACGCCACCCGCAGAGGTAAATCCACCCGCCACAATCAAGTCCGTGCCCATCACCGCCATCTCCTGCACGCTGGCATTCGCCCCACTGCCCAGCGCCGACCACGAGACACCATTCCACTTCGCGATGCGTGCTGCCGTCACGCCGCCTGCCGTGTCAAAAGTGCCCCCGGCATACACATCCGAGCCCACGACCGCGAGCGCCGCCACGCTGCCAGATTGGGAGCCATTCATCAAACCACTGCCCAGTGCCGAAGCTGCACCCGTGGTCTTGTCGATGCGTGCGATGGCATTCACAGACACATTCCCCACCTTCGTGAACACACCGCCGATGTAATACGCATCCGCCGACTCCGCGACCGCCAGCAGCTCGCCATTCACCTCCGGTGCTGCGAAGTTCGGCGACCAGTTTTGTGGCAGTTGGGCGAGGGCATTCGAGATGAGCAGCAACAAGGTGAGGAGGGCTTTTTTCATGCGAGGAACGAAGAGGTTCATCGGAAGCAGCCCCGGAGGAGGTGTTTGGGTTACAAAAGACTGCCGCAGTTTTTCAACAGACTGTTAAGGAGCCAGATCGACGGCGACTTTGAAGAAGAGCCGGGAGGTTCCAGTGGTGAGGCTGAAAAGACCGTTGCCACCGTCGGCTTGTGCGGTGAGTCCGCTGGATTGCCATTGGGCGAGGTTCGAGCTGGTGAGCAGCGCATACTGACGGGTGCCTAGACGTGGCTGGAAGCGAACGTTGAAGCTACCGGTGCCGGAGGGCTCTATGAAGACGCGAAAGAAGCTGCTGCTCAGCGTGGGATCCACTCCGGTCATAAACTCGAAGGCGTTGTGCTGGCCGTCTTTGTCGGGGTCAGCGGTAGGCAGTCCGTTTGGGCTATTGATCCCAAAGTTGTTCACCTGCCAGTTGTCGGGCAGATCGTCGTTCGCGTAGATGCCGAAGTTGTCGGGCAGCACGTCGATGAGGGTGAAAGCGGCGATGTCGCTGAGTGGGCCGAGCGTGCCGGTGATCTGTGCGGGGTTGATTTCAAAGACAGCGCTGGCGGTGTAGAGGCCGCTGCCGTTGATGCTGCCGGGGCCGCTGGAGACTTGCCAGTTCACTGCGGAGGCGAGGACATCGGTGCGAGAGAGATCGGTGTTCACGAGCTGGGCCGTGGCAGGCGTGCTAGCCGTTTCATTCACGGTGGAGGCGATCTGCACATCGAACAATGCCACATCGGTGAACTGCGCGGGATAGCCGCTGCCGAGCTGCGTGATCACCGGCGCGTTGGCGCTTTGAAGCCCACCTTCCATGGCGAAGCTGATCTCCGCGCTGTAGTCGGCGGAGGTGGCTGGCGCTGTGCCGGAGCTGCCATTGCTCTCGATGGGAATGGAGTAATGCGTGGAGGTTCGCGAACCGGCGTGAGCGAGCGAAACAAGCGTGAGAAAGAGAAGCGTGCGCATGGTTGGAGAGGCTATTGTTTGACGTAGAACCAACGGGACGTGGTGGGGCTAAGCGCGGCGAGATCATCCAGCATCGAATACTCGCCGATGTCGGTATCGCCTCCCCAGATGAGGAGCTGATCGCCGGTCCAGGTGGCGTAGTGACTATAGCGTGCGAGCGGTGCTCCCTCGGCGGGAAGCGGAGTCCACGCATTCACCACGGGGTCATAGATGGCGCCATCGCTCATCATGTTGTTCTGGCTGATATTGATGTCGCCGCCCCACGCATACGCTCGCTGTCCGTCCCAGACCAATGTGTGTCCGTAGCGCGCACTCGGTGCACCGGTGATGGGCAGCGGGGTCCAGGTTTGCGTGTCTGGATTGTAGCGTCCGCCCGTGTTGCGCGGAGTGAAACCGTCTCCGCCCCAGACGATGAGTTCGGTGCCAGTCCAGACGGTGGCACCGTAGTAGGCGTCCACATAGTCGATGATCTCCCAGGCGTTCGTGGCCGGATCATAAAGGCCGCCGTAAACGCAGCCAAATCCCCCCCAGATGATCATCTTGCTGCCTGTCCAGCAGGCAAAGTGACTGGATCGACCCGTCAGCAAAGGATGCGTGGCGATGACTGCCCAGGTGTTGGTCACTGGATTGAAACGCCATCCATCGGACAAGGTTGTCCCGGCAGCCGTCTTACCCGCGTAAATGATCATCTCGGTGCCAGTCCAGACGGCGCTGGCACTGTTTCGCGCACTCGGTCGGGTGGGTGGACTGGTGGAGGTCCAGCTGTTCGTGGTGGGATTCCACTTCCAGACATCGTCCTGGTCAGCGGTCACAACGCTGCCGCCAAAGACAAGCAGCTCGCTGCCAGTCCACACGGCAGATGGGTCATGGCGACCACCAGGTCCGCCATCAGGCAGAGGCGTCCAGTTTTGCGACGACGGATCGTAACGCGAGCCATTCTTCGGGCTGTAGGAGCTGGCACCGCCGTAGATGATCCATTCCGTGCCGGTCCACACTGGTGCCACAGAGCCGCGCGCAGTGGGCGGAGAATTCGGAATGGAGATCGAGGTCCAGCCGTTCGTCGCGGGATCGTAGCTATAGGCATCGCCGAGCACATCATTCGTCACTAAAGGATCGAAGGGAGCCAGTCCACCCATGATGACCAATTGTGTCCCTGTCCAAGCTCCCGCGTGTTCGTAGCGGGCTCCAGGGGCATTCAGAGAGCTGATCGTCGTCCAGGTGTTAGTGGTGGGATTGTAGCGGGCACCATCGCCCTTGGCATAGCCGGAAGTGATGTAGTCGTAGCCCCCCCACAGAATGAGTTCCGCGCCGGTCCAGGCAAAGACGGAATCACGTCGCTGCGCAGGCTCATTCACCGTGCTCATGGCCGTCCATGTATTTGTGGCAGGCTGATACCGGTAGCCCGGCGTTGGATTGCCAGCTCCGTCGCCATTGGCGATCAGCATCTCCGCGCCAGTCCAGGCGCAAGCGCTGCCTTTGTAATCGACGGTGGGTCCACCCATGGTGGTCATGGCGGTCCATGTGTCGGTGGTCGGATTGTAGCGTCCGCCGGCTTGCGTGGATCCAGAGCGCCCACCCCAGACGATCATCTCCGTGCCAGTCCACACCGCTGCCATATTGCTACGAGCCGTTGGCGCACCCACACTCGAGATCGGGCGCCAGGTGGCAGTCGCCGGGTTGTAAGCGCAGCCGTCGTTGGTGGACTGTTTGGTATCATCGCGGAATCCTCCCCACACGAGCATTTCCGAGCCTGTCCACACGACAGCCGAAAGAGATCGCGGACTAGGCGCCCCCACGGTGCTCATCGGCGTCCACGCATCCGCCACGGGATCGTAAGCGGCACCCACGCTGTTGTTCCACACCAACCACTTCGACCCCGTCCATGTGTGCATGCCAAACGAATAACGTAACGAATCGAAGACCGAGTTATCAATGGGTTCATTAATGGCAGAGCCTGCACGCCAAAGGCCGGTGTTGGGATTCCACCTCCATAGCTGGCCGTGGTTGGAGCCAGACGAACTCTGGAATCCTCCCCAGAACAGCATCTCCGTGCCCGTCCACGTCGCGATGTGGCCCCGCCGCTCCCAGAAGGCCGGAGGAGGGATCTGCCACGCTGGTTGATCGCTCGTCATCGTGCCCTGCTTGGCAAAACCAGCTGTCGTCAGCGCGGCACTCTCTTCCGTGTCCGACATGATGACGGCTCCCGCAGGCAGGTAGCCCGAGCCTCCTGCATTGACCACCGCGTTCGGGGCTAGCTTCGCATTCGTCACTGAGCCTGTGGCGAACTTATCCGAGGTGATCACATCGGCTGCGAGCTTCGCATTGGTCACAGCACCGCTGGCAAAGTCAGCCGTGACCACCGCACCATCCGCCGGGGCATCCGCCTGTGCTGTGACCAGCGCCATCGGCACGGGCTGTACCGTTTGATCCGGCGTGAGCTGCTGAAACCCATGCGTGCCATCATTGAACCACAGCCTCATTTTCAGCCCGCTCTGCGTGAAGGCCACAGCAGGCAGCGCCGTCATGCCCGTGTCTCCCAGCATCAGCGCCGCTTGCCCTTTGATCACCTCCGCGGTGAAGTGCGAGGCGGGAGCCGCCCCATTGACAGATGTGCCGTCGTTGCTCCAAAGCGATGCGCCCGAGCCGTCGATGAGTGCCGCCTTCCACAGCCCCGTGCCCTGGAAGAGCTGGCCGCCGCTGCTTACCCGCGCGTTGCAGCGCAGGAGATTCGGTGTGGCGGCTGGCAAATCGAGCGTCAGCCAGCTTAGCAACGCAATGCATAGGAATCGTTTCATGACGAGGAGAGCTTGAGTGTTACTGGCGCACATACATCCACAGCGTGGTGTTCGGATTGAAGCGCGAGCCCGTGGTGAAGGCGCTGCTCGCATTGCTGCCACCCCAGACCAGCACCTCATGGCCTGTCCATACATGATGCGCCGACCATCGCGCCGTCGGCGAGAGCGTCGTCGTGATTGGCGTCCAGGTGCCGAGCGCGGGCGAGTAGAGCACGCCGTCATCCAGCTCATTTCCGGCGCCATCCACACCACCCCAGAGCACAAGGTAGCCACCGGTCCACGCCGCGACATTCAGTGCACGCGCGGCAGGTGCGCCTGTCGTATTCCATGCCGTCCAGGTCTGTGCTCCCACGTTGTAGATCGCGCCCGAGTTGAGCACAGCTCCGGTCGAGTCATAGCCGCCCCAGATATAGACCTGCCCGCCAGCGGCGGCCGCACTGTGATTGCGACGCGCACTCGCGCAGTTCGTGGTGTTCGTCGAGATCCAAAGCCCGGTCAGAATGTCGAAGCGCTCACCGGTGAGCAGTTCGGTGCCCGCATTGTCCTCGCCGCCCCACACGAAGACATAGTTCCCATTCGCAACCGCCGTGTGGTTTTTGCGCGCCCCCATCGTCGCGGGCGTGATCCACGCCGTTGCGCCGTCATTGAGTCGGCCAGCAGCGCCAATCACGCCCGTGGCATCCGTGCCACCGCAGACCAACATGCCGGTGCCAAACCAAGTCGCCGTGTGCCCCTCGCGAGCCGACGGTGCATTCGTGCTCGGCAAGGCAGTCCAGGTGTCTGTTGCAGGTGTGTAGATGGCCCCCGTGTTCGTGAGCGTGCCGATCCCAACGCCCACGCGTCCGCCGAAGACCCACATCTGCGTGCCCGTCCACACCGCTGAATGTCCGGTACGTGCGGTCGGCGCATTCGTGTTGGACATCGCCGTCCAGGAGTTCGTCGTCGGATTGTAGCGGGCACCGGTGTTGAGCCGCACCGCAACTCCTTTCGCATTCATGCCACCCCAGATGATCCATTCCGTGCCCGTCCACACAGTGGTCGCCGACGAGCGCGCCGTCGGTGCGCTGGTGTCCGTTATCGGCGTCCAGGTTTGTCCCACCGAAAAGGCGGACTGCGCCACGAAGCCGCTGTTCGTCAGCGCTGCCTCCGCCGACGTGTGACCAAACACAATGCCACCCGTGGCCACTCCACTGTAGCCGCTCGCAGCGAGGTTTGCCGAGACAGCATCCGCTGCGAGCGCACTGCCGTTCACGGCGCCATTTGCGATGTTCGCGCTCGTCACCGCCCCGCTCGCCAGCGTCAAAGTCGTCACCGCTCCGTTCGCGATCTTTGCACTCGTCACAGAGCCATCCGCCACCGTTTCCGCCTCCCGCGCTGATAGCGCCCAGGCCACGGATACGAGCCTCTGATCCGGCGTGAGCAACTGCATGCCATGCGGCCCATCGTTGAACCACACGCGCAGCCGCACGTCGTTATTGGCGCTGAAGACCGACGGCGGCACCACCTGCATGTTCGGCAGCGTCGTATCGCCCAAACCGACCGTGTAGGAGCCATTCGACACCGTCAGCGGCACCGCGCCTGTCGGCTCACTGCCAGCGGTGGACGTACCGTCGTTGCTCCAAAACGTCGTCGCGCCGTCACCGCTCACGAGGGCAAACTTGAACCCGGCCGTGCCGGTGAAATTCACACCGGAAACCAGCACCCGGCCCTGGTGCTGAATAACACGCGGCACCGCGTGGGCAAGGCTGGCGACGAGCAACAGAGTCGAGAGGAAGGCAAGGTATCGCATCATGGCAGAAGTGGGTTCTGCCAGGGGAAGCCCCGGAGGCGAAGACGGGATACAAAATCATCGTTTTTTGTCTCTGACTGCCTAATTTCTCCATTTCTCCCCATGCCCTCCCGCGCTCCCTTTCCTGCCACTGCCTGGACTCAAGTGCTCACCGCTCAAACGGAAGCTCCGGAGTCTCGCGAGGCACTGGAGGACATCTGCAAAGCCTACTGGCCCGCGATCTACACCTACCTGCGAGCGCTCGGTTGTGAGCGCGAGGAGGCGCGGGATTTCACACAGGAGTTTTTATCCGAATTCATCACGAAGGGCGATCTCCACAAAGTCGCTCCAGAACGCGGAAAACTGCGCAGTTACATGAGGCAGGCCGTGCGAAATCATCTCTCGAATGCCCGCCGCGATGCCGCGCGGCAAAAACGCGGCGGCGGTCAGGCCATCGTGTCGATGGATGAAATGGAGTCCTTTGGCGTAGCCGCCGCGCCGGACGTGGCGGACGCGTGGTTCGATCGTCGCTGGGCCTGGTCCGTACTGCGGCGCTCCATGGACCGCATGGCCGCACATTTCGAGGAACGCGGCCGCACGCCGCTCTTCGACGCGCTGAAGTCCGGGCTCGCGAATCCCGAATTGTTGAAACCTTACTCCGAAATCGGGGCTGCTCTGGGCATGACCGAAGGCCATGTGAAGATCGAAATGCATCGCGCGAGGAAACGCCTCGCCGATGAACTGCGCTCCGAGGTCGCCTCCACGCTCGAAAGCGGCGGCGATGTCGAAACGGAACTGCGCTACCTGCTATCCGTCCTCGGAGAAGTCGCATGAGCATCGCCTGTCCCAGTTGCGGTTCCGCGCAGGAGGAAAATCTCCTCGTGAACGGCCTGTGCCCGGCCTGCGTGGCCCGCAGCATGAAAAGCGGCCTCATGAGCCTGCTCGACGAGCCCGCGGCGGACAAAGAAGCCGTTTCACTCGAAATCGACGGCTACGAAGTCCACGAACTCATCGGCGGCGGCGGCATGGGCGAGGTCTATCGCGCCAAACGCCTGCACGATGGTCAAATCGTCGCCATCAAGGTCGTCGCAGGTCGTCTCACTCGCGATCCCGAGGTCACGGCGCGATTTGAAAACGAAATCAGCGCCATGGCGCAGCTCAGCCATGAAAACGTCGTCCGCGTGCTCGACCAGGGCGAGACCACCGATGGCCGACACTACCTCGTCAGCGAGTTCATCGACGGCTGCGATCTCCGCCGCCTGCTCAAAGCGCAGCGACTCGAAGCCGCAAAGGCCTTCGAGATCTTCGACAAGGTCTGCACCGGCATCGCCCATGCGCACGAGCGCGGCATCGTGCATCGCGACATCAAGCCCGCGAACATCCTCGTCGGCAGCGACGGCACCGTGAAGATCGCCGACTTTGGCCTCGCGAAGACGCTCGCCGACGATTCGCACTGGTATGGCTTCACGCAGACACGTGACACCTTTGGCACGCCCTACTACATCGCCCCCGAAGTCACCCGACAAGCCGGCGTGGCCGATCAACGCAGCGATGTGTATGCCCTCGGCGTTCTACTTTACGAACTGCTCTGCGGCGCGGTGCCCATGGGCCAGTTCACGCCGCTTTCGCAGCGCATCGACATCGACAAACGCATCGACAGCATCATCGCCGAAGCCCTCGCCGACGATCCACAGCGTCGCACCGCCTCCGTAGCCGATTTGGCCGCTGAAGTGCGAAAAATCGCCACGCGACATGCTTCACGCAAAAAACGATCACGACTCGTTTTTGCCCTCGCCGCCGCTTTCGTCGTCCTCGGGCTCGGTGGAGCCCTCGGCGCATGGTTTGCCATGTCGCGGCACTTTCAGCCCGCGAAGCCCGTTTTCGCCAAACCAGCCTCCGCCGCCAAAGAAACGCCGTGGGAGAACAGTCTCGGCATGAAGTTCGTCCCGCTGCCGAAGCGCTCGATGCTCATCAGCGTGTATGAAACGCGGCTGCGTGACTACATCGCCTTCAGCGAAGCCGAAAACGCCGTCCTACCCGACTGGCGCATCGGACTCGCCAATCCACGTAAACAAATCCGCGGCTTCACCAAAGGGCGCGAGGCCAAATCCGAGCGCAGCGAAAAACTGACCACCTGGCACACGCCCGGCTTTCCGCAAACCCCCGACCATCCCGTCACCGGCGTCGATCTCATCGAAGCACGGCTTTTCTGCGCCTGGCTCACTTGGAAAGAGCGACAGGAAGGCCGCCTCACCAAAGAGCAAGCCTACCGCCTCCCCAGCGAGACCGAGTGGAATGAACTGGCCGCGCTCGACACCACCGACTGGCAGCGTGAAGACCACACCGCGCTCGCGAACTTCGGCGGCATCGAGGCCAGTGAAGTGCAGCCCTGGCCCGAAGGCTCGCCCTTCTTCAATCGCCGCGATCCTTTCCCGCGCACCGCGCCCGTCGGCAGCTTCAAAGCGAACGCCCTCGGCCTCTACGACCTCTTTGGCAACGTCGCCGAATGGGTGGACACGCCCGCGCCCGACAGCGTGGGCGATGGCAACATCGTGCTCTACGGCCTGCGAGGCGGTTCCTGGTCCACTGGGAATGCCCGCCAAGCCCGCCCCGACTTCCACTTCGGCATTCACCCCGGCCGCGCCCAGGCGAACTCCGGCTTCCGCATCGTGCTCGATGTGGCGATGAAGACGATGGGGACGGAAAATCCTTAGCACGGCAAAATTGTTTCAGCGCAGGCTGTTGCGAACGTCGGGTTTGGAGGCCAAATCGAGTTCGCATGATCCGAATCGCCATATTCTTTGCTCTATACTCTTCGCTGTTTGCCGCTGACCTCGTTTTGAAGCCCGGCAACCTCGCCGCCGTGCTCGAACAAGCTCGCAAGGCTCCGAAACCCGTGCGCATCGTCGTGGAAGACGGCGTGCATCCGATCACGGAGACGATAACCCTCGGCCAAGACGACTCGCAGGTCACATGGAGTGGCAAGAACGCCGTCTTCATGGCTGGCAAGCCGATCACAGGCTGGGTCAAAAAGGGTGCGATTTGGAAAGCCGCGCTGCCGGACAAGGCGTGGAAGTTTGAGCAGCTCTGGATCAATGGCCGTCGCGCCACGCTGGCTCGCTCGCCGAACAATGGCTACCACCACATCACCGAGGCCGTCGGCGCGGGTGTGTTTCCGGATTTGAAGGAAAACA